>CAJUFR010000006.1 GCA_910585525.1 uncultured Angelakisella sp. | reverse complement strand
AGGCGCTCCACCCTCTTGCATTATATAAATGTTGTGGTATAATATAAGCATAAGGCGGCACCGCCGGTAGACGGTTAGCCCCTGGTGAGAAAAAGAAGTAGTCGCGGCTTTCTCAGGGCTGGGCGGCTACTTTTTTTTGGTAAGAACTATGACTAGTGTAACGATCTGTATCACAATATCGATCAGTTGAAACAACTCGCCGTATGTAACCATGGCATCGTCCCCCTTTCGACAAGTCTCCAGGGGCCATAGAGATACGCAAAAAGACTTTCGCCCCCGGGTGCGTATCCACGCAAGGGAAAATGGGGGCTAACCGCTACCGTTTCGGCAGTGCCATCTGTATTTTACTACATCTGACAGATACCGACAAGGGAAATGTGCTTGCGTTTTGAAAAAGATGTGGTATAATATAAGCATAAGGTGGCACCGCCGAAGGGCGGCTAGCCCCCGTAGTGGTTATAGAAATAACCGCCTTTGGTTGGGAGCCGGGCGGTTATTTCTTTTTGCAGATGGCGATGACGCCAAGGATGACCATACAAAAAGCAAAGAGTCCTTCATAGGTGACCACAGCATCGACCCCCCTTCGGTTTGACCTCGGGGGCAGCCGGCAAAAAAGATTTTACCCCCGGGTGCGTATCCACGCAGGGAAAGGTGGGGGCTAACCGCTACCGTTTCGGCAGTGCCATCTGTATTTTACCACATTTGACAGATACCGACAAGGGAAATGTGCTTGCGTTTTGAAAAAGATGTGGTATAATGTAAGCATAAGGTGGCACTGCCGAAGGGCGGTTAGCCCCCGGAACGGTTAAGAAATAACCGCACGCTTTGTGAGGGCTGGGCGGTTATTTCTTTTTGTTACAAATGTCTATAACAAGTGCGACAATTTCCACGATCAGTACAGCGACTTGAGCGAATGCGATCAAAGCCTCGTATGTCATCATTTCATTGTCCCCCTTTCGACAAGTCTCCAGGGGCATAGATATGCACAAAAAGGATTTCGCCCCCGGGTGCGCACCGGCGCAAGGGAAGGTGGGGGCTAACCGCTACCGTTTCGGCAGTGCCATCTATATTTTACCATATTTGACAGATACCGACAAGGCAAAAGATGCCTGGGTTTTGAAAAACCTGGCATCCTCCGGCAGGCCAAAAGGGAAAGGCATAACCGCCTTTCCCTTTTCATATACTGTTCCAAAGGACAGGCTGGGGAGGTGCCGGGATGAAAGGCGATCTGCTGTTGTTGGGCTCGGTGGGGGTCGCTATGGTGGCGGTGCCCGCCGCTGTGCTGCTCTGGTCGGGGCAGCCGCTGCCGGGGGTGGTGGCGGGGCTCCCGCTCTCGGTGCCGGTGGCCGCGGTGGGGGAGGAGAGCGCCGCCAAGAACCAGGGGGCTTTCTCCCAGCCGGCGGCGGTGCCGTCGTCCTCCGGCGGGGCATCTGTTTCTTCTCAGGCGGAGCCCTCTGACGGGGAACTCCCGGCCCAGGGGGAGGGGGACGAGGCGGAGGCGCTGCCCAGCACCGTATCGGAGCGGTGGGAAAGCCCTGTCCAGACGCTGCGTGTCTATGACCAGAGCACCGGGGAGGTGGCGGAACTGTCCCTGGAGGAGTACACCCGCTGCGCCATCGCCGCCGAGATGCCCGCCGACTACCACCTGGAGGCGTTGAAGGCCCAGGGGGTGGCTGCCCTCACCTACGCCCTCCACCAGGCCATGGAGCAGCGGGGGCTGCCGGAGGAGGAGAAAGATCCTGCCCTAAAGGGGGCGGACTTTGCCGCCGACCCCGGCAACCGCCTGGGCTACATGACCGAGGAGACCGCCCGGGAGTTCTACGGGGAGCAGTTCGACTACTGCTGGGATAAGATCAGCCGGGCCGCACGGACAGCCAGCCGCTGCGCCGCCCTGTGGGAGGGGGAGCCTATCGCCGCCGCCTACCACGCCATCAGCGCCGGGGAGACCACCGAGGCGGCGGAGAACATCTGGGAGGGGCCGCTGCCCTACCTGGTGGAGGTGGACAGCAGCTGGGACATCCTGGCCCCGGGGTACAAAAGCACCGTCACCGTGGCCGACGGGGAGTTAAAGGAACTGCTCACCGCCGCCGGGGCAAACCTCCTACCCGACCCCGCCACCTGGCTGGAGGTGGAGGAACGCTCCCCGGCCGGGTACGTCACCGCCATCCGGGCGGGGAGCATCACCATCAGCGGCAACCGGCTGCGCAACCTCCTGGGGCTGCGGAGCGCCGCCTTCCAGCTGGAGCGGACCCACACCGGCTACACCTTCTATGTCCGGGGCTACGGCCACGGGGCAGGGCTCAGCCAGGCGGGGGCGGACCACCTGGCCCGGCAGGGGTGGGGCTTTGACGAGATACTGCTACATTATTATAAAGGGGCCACCTTAGCCCAGGTGGTCACCGGATAACGCCGTCTTCCGCTGGTAAAAGGCCAGCATATCCCGGTAGAGTTCCCGGCTCTGGGTCTCGTCCCCCCAGGACATGGGGTCATCGGCGTAGCTGAGGGACCAGAAGGGCTGCTGTTTTTGCAGCGGCCCCGGCAGCAGCTGCCACAGCCGGTAGGCCCGGCGGCCGAACTCCCGGAGGTCCATCCCCTCCTCCTCGAAGATGACCCGCAGCCCCTCCATCAGCATCCGGCCGAACCGGTCAGGGGAAAATCCCTCCATCCGCCGGGCGCAGGCGTCTTGCAGGAGGGAGACCGACGCCTCCATGTCCTTGGCCGTCCACTCCAGTTCCAGCAAAAGGGGGTCCTCCGGGTCGTCCCGGAACAGGAAATCCAGCGTTTCCCGGTAGGGGCCCGCCGGGAAGAGCCCCGCCTGGTACAGCAGGGCGCAGGCCAGCAGTTCTTCCATGGTGTCATTCTCCTATCGTGTCAAATAATCCTCCCGGTCCGCCCCCACCGAGACGTACCGGATGGGACAGTTCACCGCGTCCTCCAGGTATTCCACATACCGCCGGGCGGCCTCCGGCAGGTCCTGCCACCGGCGGCAGCCGCCGATGCCGCAGCCCCAGCCGGGCAGGCGCTCCACCACCGGCTTTGCTTCCTCCAGGGCGCTGCCGCTGGGGAAGTCCAACCTGGCGGTCCCATCCACCAGGTACCGGGTGCAGACCGGGATCTCCGGCAGGTAGGAAAGGACATCCAGCTTGGTGAGGGCCAGTTCATCCGCCCCCTGGACCCGGACCCCGTACCGGCTGGCGGGGATGTCAAAGGGGCCCACCCGCCGGGGCCGCCCGGTGGCGGCGCCGTACTCGCCCCCCGCTTCCCGGAGGGCGTCGGCCTCGGGGCCGAACAGTTCGCAGGTGAAGGGGCCTTCCCCCACGCAGGAGGAGTACGCCTTCATCACCCCCACCACCCGGTCCAGCTTTCTGCCGGGGATGCCCGCCCCGATGGGGGCGTAGGCCGCCAGGGTGGTAGAGGAGGAGGTGTAGGGGTAGATGCCGTAGTCGATATCCCGCAGCGCCCCCAGCTGTGCTTCGAACAGCACCTGTTTCCCGGCCTTCAAGGCGTCCTCCAGCAGCAGGCCGGTGTCGCAGATGTAGGGCTTGAGGGGGTCCCCGTTTTGGGCGAGCCACCCAAGGGTCTCCTCCAGCTGCTCCGCCGGGGCGCCGTAGCCCTTTTCCAGCAGCAGGTTCTTCCAGTCCAGCAGCCGCTCCAGCTGCCGCCGCAGCCGGCCGGGGTCCAGAAGGTCCTCCATCCGCAGGGCCTTTTTCATGTATTTATCCCCGTAGATAGGCCCGATGCCCCGGCGGGTGGAGCCGAACTTTGCCCCGGCCAGCCGGTCCTCCTCCAGGCAGTCCTGGCGGACGTTGGCGGGGAGGCAGATGCAGGCCCGGCTGCTGATCTTCAGGTTGTCCGGCCCGATGGATACCCCCCGGCCGGCCAGGCGCTCCATCTCAGCCCGCAGGTGGGCGATATCCACCACCATGCCGGGGCCCAGGACGTTCACCACCCCCCGCCGCAGGATGCCGGAGGGCAGGAGGTTGAGGACGAACTTCTCCCCCTGTACGTAAATGGTGTGTCCGGCGTTGTTGCCCCCCTGGTAGCGGCACACCACCTCATATCCCTGGGAGAGAAGGTCCACCATCCGGCCCTTCCCCTCGTCCCCCCAATTGATGCCCACAATAGCGGTCAGCATATCTCATCGGCTCCTTTCTTATCTATGCGGGGAGGTTTCCCCGGATGCCCTGTGGTCCAGGGCGGCTTCGACAAAGGCCCGGAAAACAGGGTGGGCCCGGTTGGGCCGGGACTTGAATTCCGGGTGGTACTGCACCCCTACAAAGAAGGGGTGATCCTTTCTCTCGATGGCCTCCACCAGCCGCCCGTCGGGGGACTGGCCGCAGAGGGTGAGCCCCCCCGCGCCCTCCAGCAGGGGGCGGTAGTCATTGTTCACCTCGTACCGGTGGCGGTGCCGCTCGGCGACCTCCCCCTGGCCGTAGACGGCCCGGAGGCGGCTGCCCTCCAGCAGGCGGCAGGGGTAGGCCCCCAGCCGCATGGTGCCCCCCTTGGGGACCTCCCCCCGCTGGTCCGGCATCAGGTGGATCACCGGGTGGGGGGTATCCGGGGCGAACTCGGCGGAATCGGCGCCGGAAAGGCCCAGGAGGTCCCGGGCGGCCTCGATCACCGCCACCTGCATCCCCAGGCAGATGCCGAAGTAGGGCAGCTTTTGCTCCCGGGCGTACCGGGCGGCCTCCACCATCCCCCCGATGCCCCGGTCCCCGAACCCCCCGGGGACGATGACCCCGTCACACCCCGCCAGCGCCCCGGCCACCTTCTCCCGGGTCAGCTGCTCCGAATCCACCCAGCGGATGTCCACCCGGGCGTCGTTCTCGTATCCCCCGTGGCGCAGCGCCTCCGCCACCGAGAGGTAGGCGTCGTGGAGCTCCACGTATTTTCCCACCAGGGCGATCTCCACCCCCTTGCCGGGGTGGTCCACCCGGCGGCAGAGGGCCTCCCACTCCGCCAGGTCCGGCTCCCCGGCGGCAAGGCCCAGGGCGTCGCAGACGATGCGGTCCAGCCCTGCCCGGTGGAGCATCAGCGGCACATGGTAAAGGCTGCCAAGGGTGCGGTTTTCGATGACATGCTCCGGCGGGACGTCACAGAAGAGGGCCAGCTTGTCCAGGATGCCCGGCTCCAGCGGCTCGTCGCACCGGGCGATGATGACATCGGGGATGATGCCGAGGCTCCGCAGTTCCCGCACCGAGTGCTGGGCGGGCTTGGTCTTGTGCTCCCCGGAGCAGCGGAGGTAGGGCACCAGCACCACGTGGAGGAAAAGGCAGTTCTGCCGCCCCACCTCCCGGGAAAGCTGGCGGATGGCCTCCAAAAAGGGCTGGCTCTCGATGTCCCCGATGGTGCCGCCGATCTCGGTGATGATGACATCGGGTTCGGTGCGCCGGGCCAGGGCGGCGATGAAGCCCTTGATCTCCCCGGTGACGTGGGGGATGACCTGGACGGTGCTGCCCAGATATTCCCCCCGGCGCTCCTTGTGCAGCACCTCCCAGTAGACCCGGCCGGAGGTGAGGTTGGAGTACCGGTTCAGGTCCTCGTCGATGAACCGCTCGTAGTGCCCCAGGTCCAGGTCGGTCTCGGCCCCGTCCTGGGTGACGAACACCTCCCCGTGCTGGTAGGGGCTCATGGTGCCGGGGTCCAGGTTGACGTAGGGGTCCAGCTTCTGGGCCGCCACCCGCAGCCCCCGGGCCTTTAATAATCTGCCCAAAGACGCCGCGCTGATGCCCTTGCCCAGCCCGGACACCACCCCCCCTGTGACGAAGATATAACGCACCTGTTTTTCCATACGCGATCCCTCCCCGGCCGAAGACGGCCCCAAAACAGAGAAAGCGCCCGACCCAAAGACATTCTCCCGGGTGGCAGAATATCCTGAGCAGACGCCTTTGTACAGTCGTTTATTATACGAGGATGGGGCGGGGGTGTCAAGGGGGAAGTTGGGGGGGAGTTGATTTAAAAGCGCCAGCCCGGACCTATCCAGGCTGGCGCTTTTTATGACAGTCTCGTGCCCCTCACTCGATCTTGACCAGGGTGTGGGGTTCGGTCTCTTTTTTGGAGTAGAGGCGGATGCGGTCCATGTCTATATGATATTTTAAGACATTTATAAACTTGATATATAATCAGCTTGTTCGATTTTACAACAATTTATCTTCCACAATATGGGAATTTATATAAAATACATAATTCTCAATGCGGATTTATAGGGAAAAATCCACTTGAAAAGAAGCTGCTATGATGATAAATTATATTTAGAGATTGTCTTTATTTGCAAGCAATTAGAAAACAACTGTATAGGAGAAATGCCTTGCTCAAAAAAAATAAATATTCCAAAGCGATTATAATAATTGCGATGTTATCCGTTCTATCACTATTAGGGTTGTGGATAACAGAGAATTTCAACAGATGCGAGCGTATATTGCCGGGACCAGTAGCTGGTGAAAAATCGGGTAAGTTAGAGACAATATACTATTATTCGCGGGAAACATCTCAAGTTGAGAACTGCGCCATAGAAAACATAGAGAATGAAGAAAGCCTATTTTCCGTTTGGAGAAATTTATCCGGCCTTCCCTCTTGTATCGCACTTGACCATTTTTCAGTGGAGTTCGTGCCGGAAATGTCGCCTTATCCTTATATTATCGTGAAGATAAGCAAGGAAATGCAGCCGTATATTGAAAAGGATCAAACGGTTTTATGGAAGACCTTGTCGCAAACAATTCGGGAAAAATATGGAAAAAGCGGCAAAGCAACTGTAACGATCACTGTTTCTGATATTGCTTTGGGAGAGATTCCTGTTTACGAGGAAAGGGCAGACAGCCTATCTATGGACTGTACAATCATATTGGAGGAGGACCCAGTTGAGACTATATACTTTTTTTCTGAGAAGACTTCTCAAATAGAAAGCTGCAAGACAGAGATTTTAGGAGGTAATGAGGAACTGTTTTATGCGTGGCGGGATATGTCCAGGCTTCCCGCTGATATAACATTAAAACGCTTTGATGTGATTACCGGTCAAACTGTTGAGATAACCCAAGGAAGCAGCAAGATGTACCAATATATTTCTATTGACCCTATTATTGAGATAGAGCTGAATAGTAGCACAAATAATATTGCGCAACTATTCCAAACTTCTTTGTTAGAGACATTAGCGAAAACAGCAAAGGAAAAGTATATAAAAAACTACAATAAAAACAATGTTAAAATCAAAATTTTTGCGGAAGGAGATGTGATATACGAAGGAGAATAAAGAAAAGGAGAAACAAAATGAAAAAGATAGTTGTTGTAGGGTGTTCTTACTTGTGCCCATACTCTATATGATATGGATACGGAAACTTGGGCTTATGAAGTTAATATATATACAGAATTTGTAAGTTTAAGTAACTATGGGAAAAAATATACGCATAAGGAAATATATATTGGTGGTGAATATGCTAATGGGAAAAACCCCCAACTTGACGATTGGGGAATCATAACTACAAGTGAAACTACTTCTGTTGGTTATTTTGGATTTGACTATGTAACAGATCTTTCCGAACTTGATGGATTATATGCCGTGGTTTTGGGCTACTTTTCAGAAAGCAGTACGGGGATACCAGCAAAATTTGCTAGAGAAGATGTGCACCTTATAGACCCAGGTGCAAGGTCTCTACCTGTGATTTTGTTTAATGGAGAGACAGTTTATGGATTTAGTGGTGGACCTATATTAGAAAAGGGTATTGATGATACATATGTTAGGGCAATCAATGTGGGCAGTTATTCATATTATTCTCGTGGCCTTGCTATAAATGAATGGCTATTCAATACCATCTATGAATATAGTGGCCGATAGCCGGTAAAATAATACAAAAACAAGGGAGCATGGGACTGCATTTTGCAGTCTCATGCTCCCTTGTTTCACATTATGATATTTTGCTCTGCATTTTCAACAAGAAACGACCCAATCTCTTGGTAAACTCCACCATCCGCCGCCGGCCCCCGCCCCGGCGGCCGCAAAAAAACCGCCCCCCGGGCGGCGCCGGTGGGCGGTGGTGCTATTCGATCCTGATCAGGTTCGGCTTTTCCTCGGCATCCCTGGGGCGGGAATCCCAGGTCCGTTCCTCCTCGGCATTTTGGGGCTGGGGGACGTAGGTGGACCAGGCGTCGATGATATCAGCCAGCTTTTCCCTCCACTGGGGCGGTATCTCGTCCAGCATGTCAAAAAGCCGCTGGAAGCGGTACTTCAAGACAAACCGGGAATAGTCCTCGTAGGTCTTGCGGCCCAGGGGGGAGACCTTCACGATGACCGTCTTGCGGTTCCCCTCCAGGTGGTATTTTTCCAGCAGCCCCTTTTCCACCATCCGCTTGACGTTCCGGGAGAAGGTGGCGGGGGAGACCCCCAGGCGGGCGGCGATCTCCACCATGCTTTGGTGCTGGTCCTCGCTTTCCAGGATGTACTCCATGGTCTGAAGCTGCGAAGGGGAGAAGAGTATCTCGCTGCCAAAGTAGTGCTCCTTCTGGCAGCGGGTCGCGTAGGCGTTGCCATATTTGATCATCTTTTCCACAAAGTCCCGGTATTCGCCCATCCACTCCAGCTTCATCCCCGATCACCTGCCCTTCCGAACCATCTTGTTACCTATTATAGAACATTTGTCGAAAAATGCAAGGCGGGCGCCATGGATATCCACAGCGCCCGCCTTGCAGACATATTTTGAGAGGGATCAAAGAGGCAGGAAGGAGGTGGTGTTGGCCACGCCCATCATCACGATGATGAGGCAATTCACCATCGCCCCCAGCCACACCTTGCCGGTCTCCTTAAAGAGATACCGGCTGATGTAGGCCGCCACGAACAGCTGGACGATAAGAGGGACGATGACCAGGGGACGGAGCCAGTCGGCCTGCCAGTGGGGGACGCCGGTGGCGAACACGGTGCCGTACTGGATCAGGTTGAGGATGATGACCCCCATAGAGTTGCCCAGGCCGCAGATGAAGAGGTTGAACCCTTCCTTCTGGCCCTCCACCCGGTTGGCGCTGTTCACCGCGATGGAGTTGGCGGCGTAGAAGATGAAGAAGAAGGGCCAGTATTCCAGGGCGATGAGGAACTTGTTGGCGGTAAAGGCCCGGATATCCAGGGTCCAGATGCGGAAGTCGGTGTGGAAGAAGTAATCGGCGAACATCACGAAGGAGTAGAAGCCGATAAAGACGCAGAACGCCAGGGCCAGGGTCTTTACGAACTCCGGGAGGGTGGTGCGGATGCCCCACATCTTGGGATCGACGCCGTTATCCTTGCCCCGGAACTTGTAGGAGAGCCAGAACAGCAGCAGCCCCACCAGGCCGTTGAACACCGCCCACAGCAGGATGAAGTTGGTGGTGGGCTGGGGGAACCAGGCGCTGGTGCCCCGGTTGGTGACCGCCGGGAAGAGGTACTGGTCCAGCTTGCCCACCGGCATGAAGGAGAGCCAGGAGATGACCCAGCTGAGCACCCAGCTGCCCCAGAAGAACAGCTTGCTCTGGGAGGTAGTAAGAGCGGGGAGAGCAGGGGGGACAGGGGTGCGGAGGGTGGCAAAGACCGGGACCCGCAGCAGCAGGGCCGCCATGGGGACGATGGCCAGGAAGGAGCCGATGAGCCCCAGGAAGTTGAGCAGTTCCTTCCACAGCCACAGCTGGTCGTTTAGGGGGATGGAGGGCTGGATGCCGAAGGCGGTGGTGAAGAACTCCGACATGTGCTCCGAACTTTGGACCGAGAAGTGCTGCCAGGGGTGGATCTCCTTGGGGTTGTAGACCACCCGGAGGGTGCCGTCGCTGGCGCTGCCGTAGAATTTGCCGATCTCCACGTTGGTCACCGCCTGGTCGGCGGGAAGGACCGAGTTGATGATATAGGCGCTCTCCGGGGCGTCGGTCATGTCGCCGTCGCCGTTGACGCAGCGGTAAGCGCCCTCGTCGTAGAAGCCGAAGTTGGCGCCGAAGTTACAGTGTATCTCCGCCATCGCCTCCGGGGTGGAGTTGCGGATGGAGGAGGTGGGGAAGGCGGCGGCGATCTTGTCGGCCTCCCGGATGACAGCCTGCTCGTGGCCGGTGATCTCGGCGCCCCCCTCAGAGGCCGGGTCCTGAGCCGCCGCAAGGGCCTCCAGGTACTTCCGCCCGTAGTGCTGGGCAGTGCCCCAGGTGTTGCCGCCGCCCATGGAGTGGCCGGTGACACCGATGCGGCTGTTATCGATATAATCCAGGTTGTAGTAGGCGTACTCCACCAGGGGGATCATCCCCATCCCCTCCGCGGTGCCGGAATCGCCCTGGAGATAGTTGGAACTGCTGGAATCACCGTGGTAATAGGCGTCCATAGCCATCACGGCGATCCCCCGGCGGGAAAGCTCGATGGCGGTGATATCCTGCATCTGGTTGTTGTTCAGGTACCCGTGGCTGGTGATGACCAGGGGGACGGGGTCATCCGCCGAGGCGGACACCGGGCGGAAGAGGTTGCCGGACACCCACTTGCCGTTGTCGGTGGGGATGGTGAATTTGGTGATCTGCACCCTGCCGAAGTCGGTCTGCAGCGCTGACGCCCCGATGCAGCTGACCAGCACCAGGACGATGGCCACGCAGAGAAGCCGTACCGCTGTTTTGGTGCTGAGCCCCTGGGAGACCGCTGTCTTCATAAACACACACTCCTTTTTCCGTTTCCTTCTTTTCTTTTGGGGGACCGCCTGTTGCGCAGGAAGGATGATTTCACTGTAGATATTTTTATTCGATAGTGAAATCATTTCATTTACATTATAGAGAATATGGCTTCGACATGCAATTTGCGATTTGACCAAAAAACGACAGACCATCCTGTGACTTCCCACAAGAATCCTTCCGCCTCCTTGACAAGGGGCTTGCCTTTCCTCTATGATATAACTGTTGTTGTGCAGGAGACGTGGCTGGGCAGGGGGACCCCCTTCCCAGTCTGGCTCTTTTTTCTTTTATCGAAAGGAGTTTTGTCTTGTGAAGCAGTACATCATCGCCCTGGACCAGGGCACCACCAGCTCCCGGGCCATCATCTTCGACCGGGAGCAGAACATCGTGGGCCTGGCCCAGAAGGAGTTCACCCAGCACTACCCCAAGCCGGGCTGGGTGGAGCACGACCCCATGGAGATCTATTCCTCCCAGTACGGCGTCCTGATGGAGGTGCTGGCCCAAAGCGGCATCGACCCCCAGGAGATCGCCGGCATCGGCATCACCAACCAGCGGGAGACCACCATCGTCTGGGAGAAGGAGACGGGGCGTCCTGTCTGCAACGCCATCGTGTGGCAGTGCCGCCGCACCGCCCCCATCTGCCAGAAGCTGCTGGAGGACAAGGAACTCACCGCCTACATCAAGGACCACACCGGCCTGCTGGTGGACGCCTACTTCTCCGCCACCAAGCTGAAGTGGATACTGGACACCGTCCCCGGGGCCCGGGAGCGGGCAAAGCGGGGGGAACTGCTCTTCGGCACGGTGGACAGCTGGCTTATCTGGAAACTCACCGGGGGCATCGCCCACGTCACCGATTACACCAACGCCAGCCGGACTATGCTGTATAACATCCGGGACCTCTGCTGGGACCAGCGCATCTGCGATGCCCTGGACATCCCCATGGAGATGCTGCCCGCCGTCTGCGGGTGCAGCCAGATCTACGGCACCGCCAACCTCCAGGGGGTGGAGGTGCCGGTGGCCGGGTGCGCCGGGGACCAGCAGGCCGCCCTCTTTGGCCAGACCTGCTTCGGGGCCGGGGAGGCGAAGAACACCTACGGCACCGGCTGCTTCCTGCTGATGAACACCGGGGAAAAGATGGTCCAGAGCAAAAACGGCCTCCTCACCACCATCGCCATGGGCATGGGGGGCAAGGTGCAGTACTGCCTGGAGGGCAGCGTCTTTGTAGGGGGCGCCGTGGTCCAGTGGCTCCGGGACGAACTGCGGCTCATCAGCGACAGCGGGGACAGCGAGTACTTCGCCACCCGTGTCAGGGACAACGGCGGCGTCTACGTGGTGCCGGCCTTCACCGGCCTGGGGGCGCCCCACTGGGATATGTACGCCCGGGGGGCCATCCTGGGGCTGACCCGCGGCGCGGGGCGCAACCACATCATCCGTGCCGCCCTGGAGGCCATCGCCTACCAGACCCGGGACGTGCTGGCAGCCATGGAGCAGGACACCGGGGAGAAGCTGCGGGAACTGCGGGTGGACGGCGGGGCCTCGGCCAACAACTTCCTGATGCAGTTCCAGGCGGATATCATGGACTGCGCCATCCGCCGGCCCATGATCCGGGAGACCACCGCCCTGGGGGCGGCCTACCTGGCGGGGCTGGCCACCGGCGTCTGGAAGGACCTGGAGGACATCAAGGCCCAGTGGACCCTGGACAAGGTCTACCGGCCGGAGATGAAACAAGAGGAGCGGGCCAGGCTGCTGGCCGGCTGGAACAAGGCGGTGAGCCGTGCCGCCAAGTGGTCGGAGGACGAGTAACGAATGAGGATAGAGACCGGTGTGGACGCGGTGGAGATCGGCCGTGTCCAGGGGAGCATCCAGCGGCCCGGCTTTTTGGAACGGTGCTTCTCGGAGGAGGAGCGGGCCTATTTCCAGAGCCGCAAAAACGCCCCCCAGACGGTGGCGGGGCACTTCGCCGCCAAGGAGGCTTTCTCCAAGGCCATGGGCACCGGTCTTTCCGGCTTCGCCCTGCGGGAGGTGTCCATCCGCCACGATGAGCGGGGCAAGCCCAGCTTCGCCCTCACCGGCGGGGCGGAGCGGCTGGCGGCGGGCTGGCGGCTGTCCCTGAGCATCACCCACACCGGGGACACCGCCACCGCCTTCGTGGTGGCCTGGAGGGAGGAAACGACATGACCCGCTTTGTCACCGTGGCCGGGATGAAGGCCTACGAAGCCTACCTGGCTGCCGGCGGCATCAGCTACCGGCAAATGATGGAGGAGGCCGGACGGTCCGCCGCCCAAAGGATCATGGAACGCTGGCCCCCCAAGGGCCGGCGGGTGGTGGTGCTCTGCGGCAAGGGGAACAACGGCGGGGACGGCTTTGTGGTGGCCCGCCGCCTGGCGGAGGAGGGGGCGGTGGTCACCGTCGCCCTGGTCTGCGGCCCCCCTGCCACCCCGGAGAGCAAGGCGGCCTTCGGGGAGATGCCCCCCGGGGTGCGGGTGGTGGAGGATGCCTCCACCGCCCTGTTCCCGCCGGAGGCGGAACTGGTGGTGGACGGCATCTTCGGCACCGGCTTCACCGGCAGGCCCCCGGAGGAGGTGGACCGGCTGTTCCGCCTGGTCCGGCAAAGCGGGATACCGGTGGCGGCTTTGGATATCCCCAGCGGGGTGGAGAGCGATACCGGCCGGTGGCAAAGCTGCATCCCGGCGGCGCTGACCGTCGCCCTGGGGGGATACAAGCCCGCCCACCTGGTGAACTGGGCGGCGGAGTACGCCGGGGAGATCGTCATGGGGGGCATCGGGGCCAGCCGGGAGGAAGAGGACCGCTTCCCCGGCTGGCTGGAGGCCATTGACAGCCGGTGGTTCTGGGAGCACCGCCCCCGGCGGTCCCACACCGGCCACAAGGGGGACAACGGGCGGCTGCTGCTGGTGGCCGGGTCCCGGCAGTACCCCGGGGCGGCGATGCTGGCGGCCACGGCGGCGGCCCGGAGCGGGGTGGGATATGTCCGGCTGGCCTCCACCTCCCGGGTCTGCAAGCTGGTGGCGGCCCGCTGCCCGGAGGTGATCTACACCATCTGCGAAAAGGACAAACGGGGCGGCATCGCCGGGGAGAGCCTTGCCGCCATCCTGGAGGCGGCCCGGGGAGCGGACGCCGTGGCCATGGGCTGCGGCATGGAGCCGGGGCCGGATACCCTTGCCATCGTCAAGGGGCTGCTGGCCCAGCAGAAGCCGCTGCTGCTGGACGCCGGGGCCCTTACCGCCCTGGCCCGGCACCCCGACCCCCTCTCGCTGCTGAAAAACGCCGCCTGCCCGGTGACGGTCACCCCCCACCCCGGGGAGTACGCCCGGCTTGCCGGTATGGACGCCGGGGCGGTGGGGAATAATCCCTTCTCCGGCGAATATACTATGGCAAGGGATGCCGGTGTCACGGTGCTCCTCAAGGGTCCGGTGACCAGCGTCACCGGACCGGCGGGGGGACGGCGGTACCACTTCGGCGGCTGCGACGGCCTGGCCAAGGGGGGCAGCGGCGATGTCCTCACAGGCGTCATCGGGGGCTTGCTGGCCCGGGGGGCGGCGCCGGAAACGGCGGCCCTCTGCGGAGGGTGGCTCCACGGGGAGGCGGCCCGGCTCTGCGCCCGGGACTGGTCCCGGGACGGGATGCTCCCCAGCCAGCTGCCGGAGTATATCGCAAAGGCTTTTTTGGAAGCGGAAAGGGAAACGGGATGAAGAAACGATTGGCCGCCCTGGCGGCGGCAGCGGCCCTCTGCCTGGCAGCGGGCTGTGACGACCTGGGGCAGAGGGTGGACTATGACGCCATGGTGCGGGAGACACTGGCTCGGGAGTATTCCTTCACGGCGGATGTGGCCTACAACGGCACCAGCGCCACCGTCCAGGTGAAAAAGACCGGTGCGGGGGACCTCCAGCTGGACTTCACCGCCCCGCCCTCCATGGAGGGGCTGTCGGTGACAGCGGCAGGGGAGGACCTGACGGTGCGGTTCCGGGGGATGGAGGTGGATATCTCCGCCTACGCCATCCCGGCCCAGTCGGCGCTGACGCTGCTGCGGGAGGTGCTGGCGGGGGAAAAGCCCGCCAAGCTGGATATCCAGGAGGACGACCAGACAGTGACCGCCAGCGGCAGCATCCTCCTCACCAGCTACGACCTTACCTTTGATAAGGAGACCATGGCACTGACCCGCATCCTCATCCCGTCGGTGGAGGGGGATGCCGAGATAACCGACTTCGTCTTTCTGGACGGGGAACAGGCGAGCGCTTCCTGACGGGGGCGCTTTTTCTCTGCCCTGTAACGGCCGCCGCCCCGGCGGGATAAAATGTCAGTGGGGGTGATTAACCCCCCGTTCCCGGGGACAAACTATAGGTGTAAGAACCTGTTCTATGACGGACCAGAAAACGAAAAGGAGTTATGAAGCATGACCATTCGACGGGGCGAGATATACTACGCGGACCTGAGCCCGGTGGTGGGCTCGGAGCAGGGGGGCGTGCGCCCGGTGCTTATCATCCAGAACGATGTGGGCAACCGGTTCAGCCCCACCGTCATCGCCGCAGCCATCACCAGCCAGAAGGACAAGACCAAACTACCCACCCATATCCAGATCAGTTCCCAGAACTGCGGCCTTTCCCGGGATTCGGTGGTGCTGCTGGAGCAGGTGCGGACCATCGACAAGCGGCGGCTGAAGGAGCGGATGGGCCGGGTGGAGGAGCCTTACATGGACCAGGTGGACCATGCCCTTTCCATCAGCTTCGGCCTGGAGCCGGTGAAGCACAACGGGGCTACATAAAGCGCCGGATGTAGGGAAACGCCCGAGCCCGTCACAGGGCCCGGGCATTTTTTTGGGAAAAATTTTTGTCGAAAGCTGTCGATGTAAAGAGAAACCCCTTGACAGTGACCAAAATGGCCGCTATAATAAATCCCGTGCTGCGATGCCAGCCCTGTTTCCGGCGGGCTGGGATAGATGTAAAGCAAAATACTTTACAGTAAGGATGGGAAAAGTTTGGCAAAAAACCTGGAGATCTCCCTGCTTCTGGATTTTTATGGCGACATGCTCACCGAAAAGCAGCGGGACGTTGTGGAACTTTACTACAACGAGGACCTCTCGCTGGCGGAGATCGCTACCCACAGCGGCATTACCCGGCAGGGGGTGCGGGATTCCATCAAGCGGGCGGAAAGCCAGCTGCTGGACTACGAGGACCGGCTGCGCCTGGCCGGGCGGTTCCGCAAGATACAGGCGTACCTGGACGAGATCACCGACCTTGCCAAGGACATCGAGCGGATCAACGACCGGTTCGGCGCCTCCCAGGAGATCTACAACCGCACCGGGCGCATCGTCACCCTGGCCGGGGAGATCAGCGAAGCCGAATAGCGCGTAACGACTATCCCGAAAGGAGGGCTCGCCTTGGCCTTTGAAGGCTTGTCCGAAAAACTTTCCGCCACCTTCAAAAAGCTCAAGAACCGGGGCAAGCTGGGGGAGGCCGACGTCAAGGAAGCCATGCGGGAGGTCCGCCTGGCCCTGCTGGAGGCCGACGTCAACTACAAGGTGGCCAAGGACTTTGTCAAGACCGTCACCGAAAAGGCGGTGGGGGAGCAGGTGCTCCAAAGCCTTACCCCCGCCCAGCAGGTCATCAAGATCGTCAACGACGAGATGACCGCCCTGATGGGCTCCACCCACACCCGCATCAACCTTTCCTCCAAGATACCCACCATCATCCTGATGTGCGGGCTCCAGGGCTCCGGTAAGACCACCCACAGCGCCAAGCTGGCCTACCTCTTCAAGCAGCAGGGCAAGCGGCCCCTGCTGGTGGCCTGCGATATCTACCGCCCTGCCGCCATCGACCAGCTGAAGGTGGTGGGCCAGAAGGCCGGTGTCCCCGTCTTTGAGATGGGACAGGCCGACCCCCTGGTCATCTGCAAAAAGGCGCTGAACCACGCCAAGGACTACGGCAACGACATCGTCATCATCGACACCGCCGGCCGGCTGCACATCGACGAGGCGCTGATGGAGGAACTGCGGGGCATCCGTGACCTGGTGCACCCCAACGAGACCCTGCTGGTCATCGACTCCATGACCGGCCAGGACGCCGTCAACGTGGCCCAGAGTTTTGACAGCGGCCTGGGGGTGGATGGCGTCATCCTTACCAAGCTGGACGGCGACACCCGGGGCGGCGCCGCCCTGTCGGTAAAGGCCGCCACCGGCAAGCCCATCAAATTCGCCGGCGTGGGGGAAAAGATCGGCGACCTGGAACCCTTCTACCCCGACCGGATGGCCTCCCGTATCCTGGGCTTCGGGGACGTGATGACCCTCATCGAAAAGGCGTCCACCCAGATGGACCAGGAGACCGCCGCCACCACCGCAAAAAAGCTGAAGGAGGGGCAGCTGGACTTCAACGACCTGCTGGAGCAGATGGGCCAGATGAAGAAGATGGGCTCCCTTTCCAGCATCCTGGACATGATCCCCGGCATGGGGGGCAGGGTCACCGAGGAGGAGGCCCAGGAGGGGGAAAAGCAGATGCGCCGCACCGAGGCCATCATCCTCTCCATGACCCCCGCCGAACGGGCCAAGCCCTCCCTCATCAACCCCTCCCGCAAGCGGCGCATCGCCGCCGGCAGCGGTACCCGGGTGGAGGATGTGAACCGGCTCATCAAGCAGCTGGCCGATACCCAGAAGCTGATGAAGCAGTTCGCCCCCGGCAAGGGGAAAAAGCGCCGCCGCCTCCCCTTTGGCGGCGGGATGCCCGGCGGCATGCCGGGGATGCCCATGTAATATCGTATCCCCGCCGGGGGAGCCCGGCTTTCCATATCGTTTACCAAACGAAAAAATATACTGGAGGTAATCAAAATGTCCGTCAAGATCAGACTGCGCCGCATGGGCGCCAAGAAAGCACCCTTCTACCGCGTGGTGGTGGCCGATTCCCGCTATCCCCGGGATGGCCGCTTCATCGAGGAGGTAGGCACCTATGACCCCACCAAGAACCCCTCCGAGTTCAAGGTGGATGCGGAGAAGGCCAAGAAGTGGCTGGCCAACGGCGCCCAGCCCACCGATACCGTCCGCGCGCTGATGAAGCTGAACGGTATCCTGTAAGGAACGGCATACCACAGGTGACAGACCTGCCACGTGGCGGCAGGAGGCATTTTCTGTATCAATGGAGGGGAACCTTTCTACTATGGATAGCAATACCATTTCTGAGCTGATCGTAGCCATCTCCCAGGGACTTGTGGACGAGAAGGACGCGGTGAACGTCACGGCAGACGAGCCTGCCGAGGACGGCACCATCGTTTACCACCTGCATGTGGCGGCAGACGACATGGGCCGGGTCATCGGCAAGCAGGGGCGGATCGCAAAGGCCATCCGCACCGTTGTCCGCGCCGCGGCCAACAAGGCCGGGATGAAAGCCGCTGTGGAGATCGACTGACAGCCGGCAGCAACGCAAAAACAGCACCCGCCGGGGGCCCAGTGCTCCTGGCGGGTTTGTGAAAGGGAGGGTACCGGATGAAGAAGCGGTATCTGGAATGCGGCAAGATCGTGGCCACCCACGGCCTGCGTGGGGAGGTGAAGGTGCTGCCCTGGTGCGACGGGCCGGAGGCGCTGCTCCCCTTCGGCACCCTCTACCTGGACCGGGGGGCCACCGCCCTGGCGGTGGAGAAGGCTCGGGCGGCCAAGAACATGGTGCTGGTGAAGTTCCGGGGCTATGACAGCCCGGAGGCGGTGCAGCCCCTCCGGGGCAAGGTCCTCTACCTGGACCGGGAGGAGGACAGCCTGGAGGAGGGGCAATACTACATCCAGGACCTCATCGGCCTGACGGTGGTGGACGCCGGCAGCGGCCAGGTCTACGGCACCTTGCAGGATGTTACCGAGACAGGGGCCAACGACGTCTACCACATCGCTTTCCCCGACGGGAAGGTGCGGCTCATCCCCGCCATCCCCCAGGTGGTGACGGGCATCGACATCGACGCGGGACGGATGGAGATCCGCCCCCTGGAGGGATTGTTTGACGATGATACCACTGTTTGAGGTAGCCACCCTCTTTGTAGATATGTGCCAGACGGTCACCGACGAGAGCATCATCGGCCGGGCCCAGCGGGCGGGCAAGATACAGGTGCGGTACTGGAACATCCGGGACTACGCCGGCAACAAGCACAACCGGGTGGACGACTGCACCTACGGCGGGGGCAAGGGGATGCTGATGCAGGCCGAGCCCATCTACCGCTGCTACCAGGCGGTCTGCCAGGCGGGGGGGGAGAAGCCCTACGTGGTGTTCCCCTCCCCCCAGGGCAAGCTGTTCACCCAGCAGAAGGCGGTGGACCTTGCAAAGCGCCCCCGGCTGCTCTTCCTCTGCGGCCACTACGAGGGGGTGGACCAGCGGGTGCTGGACCAGATCGTGGACGAGGAACTTTCCCTGGGGGATTTTGTCCTCACCGGGGGGGAGATCCCCGCCATGGCCATGCTGGACGCGGTGGCCCGGCTCTGCCCCGGGGTGTTGAGCGACGAAAGCTGCTTCACCGACGAGAGCCTTTACAACGGCCTGTTGGAGTACCCCCAGTACAGCCACCCGGCGGTGTGGAACGGGGTGGAGGTGCCCCCGGTGCTGCTGTCCGGCCACCACGCCAACATCGCCAGGTGGCGGCGGGAACAGTCGCTGCGGGTCACCCGGGACAAGCGTCCCGAACTGCTGGAGACCGCCCCCCTCACCAAGGAGGACCGGGCCTTCCTGGCCAAGCTGGAAGAGGGGCGGATATGACAGGTACCATCATCAACACGGCGGCGGTGCTGGCCGGGGGCTGCATCGGCCTTGGCATCAAAAAAGGGCTGCCCCCCCGCATCGACCAGGCGGTGACCTATATGCTGGGGCTTTCCTCCGGGGTCATCGGCCTCAACGGGCTGCTGGGCACCATGGTGACGGTGGACACCGCCACCGGGCGGCTCTCCTCCTCCGGGGAACTGCTGCTGCTGGGGAGCCTGGCCCTGGGGGCCCTCATCGGGGAACTGCTGCGCATCCAGGAGCGGCTGGAGCGGGCGGGGGAACTGGTGGAAAAGCGGCTGGGTGCCAGCCATTTCTCCAAGGGGTTCATCAGCGCATCGGTGCTGTTCTGCGTGGGGGCGATGACCATCATGGGGGCCATCCAGGACGGGCTGGGCCAGGGGTACAGCCTGCTCCTCACCAAAAGCTCCCTGGACTTTATCGCTTCCATCGTCCTGGGGGCCAGCCTGGGGATCGGGGTGCCCTGCGCCGCCCTGACGGTGCTGGTCTACCAGGGGGCGCTGACCCTGCTGGCCGGTTCCCTCAAGGATGTGCTGGCCGGCGCCCTGATGGACCAGATCTGTATGGTGGGCTACGCCATCGTCATCTGCATCGGCATCAATTTCTTCGGCGTGGTGAAGATCAAGACCGCCAGTCTCCTCCCGGCGTTGCTGGGCCCGGTGCTGTGGAATGTGACGATGTGGTTGAAAACTTTATGGGTATGATGCACAAAGAGTGGTTTTTTTTTCGGGACCTATCTGGAAAACAAGCAGAAAATCCCAAAAATCCATTGGAAACAGCGCATTTTTCATTGACGGCTGGCCCTGCTATGCTATAATCTATTAGGGTAAGCGACAACCAGTAACATGAGAGCAAGGAGTTTTTCACTATGTTTGTAAAAGAAGTGACTGTTCAGAACCACGTGGGTCTCCACGCCCGTCCTGCTACCTTCTTCATCCAGAAGGCCAATGAGTTCAAGTCCTCCATCTGGGTCGAGAAGGAGGAGCGCAGGGTCAACGCCAAGAGCCTGCTGGGTGTCCTCTCCCTGGGCATCGTGGGCGGCACCTCCATCAAGGTCATCGCTGATGGCGCTGACGAGCAGCAGGCGGTGGATTCCCTGATCAAGCTGGTGGAGTCCGGCTTCTCTGAATAAGGACACCACAAAGACGCAGAACGTCCCGTCCTGGCAAAAGGATGGGGCGTTTTTTCATGAAGGAGTGTATCATATGGTACCAAGGAAGCGTCTGTCCGCCCTGCTGGCCCTGGTGCTGGCCCTGGCTTTTTCGGCCTGCGCCGCCGCCCCCCAGCCCCTGCCCCGGCCGGTCCCGGCCGCCGGGGGCAGCCCCCTGCGGCTGGTGGTGGCCACCGACCTCCACTTCCTGCCCCGGTCGCTGGTCCGGGACGGGGCGGCCTTTACCGACGCCTACGCCGCCGGGGACGGCAAGCAGATCAACTACATCCCGGAACTCACCGACGCCCTGGTGGCGGAACTGCTGGCCGACCCCCCGGCGGCGCTGCTCCTCACCGGGGACCTGACCCTGAACGGGGAGCGGGAGGGCCACCGGGAACTGGCCCGGCGGCTGCTGCCCCTGCGCCAGGCGGGTATCCCGGTGCTGGTGATCCCCGGCAACCACGACATCGGCAACGCCTTCGCCACCGGCTTCAACCGGGACAAGACCTACAGCGTCCGGGGGGTGACGGCGGAGGAATTCGCCGAGATCTACCGGGAGATGGGCTACGGCCAGGCCATCAGCCGGGATAACGCCAGTCTCAGCTATGTCTGCCCCCTGTCGGAGGACCTGTGGGCGGTGATGCTGGACACCAACAAATACGACCGTGCCGGGGGACTGAGCATCCCGGACAACTCCGGGGCCCTCTCATCCCAGACCCTGGCCTGGCTGGAGGACCAGCTGGAGGAGGCCAGGCGCCAGGGGAAGGAGGTCATCTCCGCCACCCACCATAACCTTCTGGACCAAAGCCCCCGGCTCAGCGCCGGCTACACCCTGGACAACGCCGGGGAGGTGCTGGAACTCTACGGAAGATACGGCGTCAGGGTGAACTTCAGCGGCCACGTCCACATCCAGAACATCCGGGAAACCCGGCTGGGAGGGAAGTCCTTCTACGATATCGCCACCAGTTCCTACGCCGTCTACACCAACCAGTACGGGGTGGTGGATTACCGGCCGGGGGAGAGCCTTAGCTACCATACCCAAGAGGTGGACATGGAGGGCTGGGCGGCGGCCACCGGCTCCCAGGACCCCCAGCTGCTGGGGTTCGAGGACTACTCCTATCAGTTCTTCTACGACCTCTCCTATGACCGGTCCTACGCCAGCCTTTACATGGCCCAGCTGAACAAGGACGCCGACCTGGAGCTGATGGCCCAGACCATGGCCATCCTCAACCCCGCCTATTTCAGCGGCTACGCCGCCCAGCTGCGGGAGGAGGTCAAGGCCAGCGACCACTACGCCATGTGGCGCAAGCACAGCGGCTTCGCCCCCATCGGCTACATCAACAGCATGCTGGAGGAGCAGGATCAGGACCCCCGGCAGGTGGTGGTGGAGTTGAACTAAAGATAAAACACCCCCCGGAGGGAGCCAGCAAAGGCTTTCCCCGGGGGGTGTCATTTTGTCTATTTTCCGCTCCCGGCGCTGGCGCTGGGGGGGAGGTCCTGGGGGGGCTGGGTGCCGGGCCAGTAGGTGACGTTGCCGTAGGTGACGCTGTTTGCCGCTGCCGCCGCCGCCCGGCGCTGCCGGGCCTGCTGCTGGCGCAGGGCCGCTGCCCGGCGTTTTTTGGCGGCCAGCCGCTTGCGGCGGCGCTCCTCCATCACCTTGCGGTAGTGGAGGCGGATGAAGAACCGGGCGATGAACAGCAGCGCCACCAGCGCCCCGAGGATGATGCCGAACCACCGGAGGGCCAGCAGGGCGGTCTCCTTGATGGGGTAGACGAAGGTCTCCCCCTGCCAGAAGCTGGGCTTCCCGGTCCCGTTGGCGGCGGCCTGGAGCACCGTGTAGCCCATGGCCCCCTGGTAAAGCTGGGTGCCGTTCTGGTCCTGGATGGTGAGCACCGGGGCGATCTCCTCGCCGCTGAGGTAGCTTTCCGGGATGTTGAAGGAGAAGGTGAGGTCCTTCACCTCGGTGCCCTTGGACACCAGCAGGGGGATGTCGTTTTCCGCCTGGATGTTCACCCGACCGATGCGCTGGCCGCTGTTGTCCAGGATGGGGACCTCAAAGTTCTGGATGTTCTTGGCCCGGAGGGAGAGGGTGCCGAAGTTTTCGAAGCAGTAGTCAAGGAGTTTGATGGAATCCTTGTACTTGTCGTAGGTGGAGGGGGAATCCATGGCCACGCAGATGAGGGTCATCTCCCCCCGCTTGACGGTGGTGACGATGGTGTGCCGGGCGTCGTAGGTGTAGCCCAGCTTCCCCCCCAGCGTCCCTTCGTAGGAGTATTTCATCCCGGTCAGCAGCATGTTGTGCCGGGAACTGAAGGGCCGCTGCTGGGGCTGCTTGTTGGTGGGCTGCATGGTGTAGTCCAGGGCGCCGTAGTAGTCGTAGAACCCCGGCACCCCCATGGCCCACCGGGTGATGAGGCACATGTCGTAGGCGGTGGTGTAGTGCCCCGACTGGTCCAGGCCGTTGGGGTTCATGAACTGGGTGTCCTTGGCCCCCAGTTCCTGGAGCTTCTGGTTCATCAGGGGGATGAAGTCGTCCATGTCCCCGGCGCTGTACTGGGCCACGGCGTTGGCGGCGTCGTTGGCGGACATGATCATGGTGGCCATCAGGGCGTCCCGGAGGCTGATCTCCTCCTGCTCGGTGAGGGCGATGTGGGTGGAGCCGGCCTCGATGGAGTGGCAGGTCTTGTAATCCAGGATATAGCGGTCATCGGGGTTCCCCCCCCGCTCCAGGGCCAGGGCCACCGTCAGTATCTTGGTGATGCTGGCCGGGGCCTTCTGCTTGTGCATCCCCTTTTCGATGAGGATCTGGCCGGTGGCGGCGTCCATGACACAATAGGTATCGGAGATAATATCCAGCTGGGGGGTGAGGGCATGGGCCTCCGGGGCCATGGCGGCGAACACCATGACCACCACGGCCAGAAAAGGCAGCAGGCGTTTTTTCATCTACAACACTCCAAAATAGGATAGGAAGGGAAAGGGCCGTTCCTAGGATATGTCATCATTACCGGGGAAATGAGGCCCCCGTTTCTGGAAAAATGGGGAGGGGGGCGATATATGTTCCAAGTATACTATTTTTTGGAAACGATGTAAACCACCGTAGGGAGATTTTTTCCCGCTGGGCAAATTCTTCCAGACCGGTTGAGATTCCCGGCCCGATGTAGTATAATAGGCCAATAGGCTCACAAAGAGGAGGTGCCCCATGACCATCACCCAGCTGCAGGAGACCAAGAAGGGGCGGTTCTCTGTCTTTGCCGACGGGGAGTTCCTCTTTTCGGTGCACAAGGACACCTTCCTGCTGCGGCCGGAACTGGCGGTGGGACGCCAGGTGACGGTGGAGACGCTGGAGGAGATCCGGCTGGAGGACGAGGCCCTCAGCTGCAAGGAGAAGGCCCTCACCCTGCTGGAATATTCCTCCCACAGCGCCGGGCGGCTGGCGGAAAAGCTGCGCCGCCACTACCCGCCGGAGACGGTGGAGCAGGTGGTCCAGCGGCTGCGGGAACTGGGGCTGCTGGACGACCTGGACTACGGGCGGCGGCTGGCGGCGGACCTGCTGAACCTGCGGGGGTACAGCCTGGGCCGGGTGCGGCAGACGCTGTACCAGCGCCGCCTGGACAAGGAGACCATCGACCAGGTGATGGGGGAACTGTCGGAGATCGACCAGATCGCCCCCATCGTCGCCCTGGTGAACAAAAAGTACCTGCAAAAGCTCCGGGAGCCCCGGGGGCGGGAGAAGGTGGCGGCGGCCCTCCAGCGCCGGGGCTACCGGTACGACGAGATACGGGAAGCCCTGTCCCAGGTGACGGAGGGGCTTTTTGACGAGGGATACGAGGAAGAAGGGGAAGGATGACGGTACAAAATAGCTTTCCCCAGGGGCTCCGGGACGGGATACCCATCGGGCTGGGGTACCTTTCGGTCTCCTTCGCCTTCGGCATCTCGGCGGTGGCCGCCGGGGTGCCGGTGTGGGGGGCGGCGCTGATCTCCATGACCAACGTCACCTCCGCCGGGCAGTTCGCCGGGCTCTCCCTTATGGCCGCCGGGGCCTCCCTGGCGGAGCAGGCGCTGACCCAGCTGGTCATCAACCTGCGGTACGCCCTCATGTCCCTTTCCCTCAGCCAGAAGCTGGCCCCCGGCATCGGGCTGCTGGACCGGCTGCTCATGGCCTTCCTCAACACCGACGAGGTGTTCGCGGTGGCATCCTCCCAGCCGGGGCTGGTGGGGCGGCGGTACTTCCTGGGGCTGATGCTGGCCCCCTACCTGGGCTGGAGCGGCGGGACGGTGCTGGGGGCGGCGGCGGGAGCGGTGCTGCCGGCGGCGGTCCGCTCCGCCCTGGGCATCGCCATCTACGGGATGTTCCTGGCCATCATCATCCCCCCGGCCAAAAAGCAGCCGCCGGTCCGCCGGGTGCTGCTGCTGGCGGTGGCCCTCAGCTGCCTGGTGGCCTGGACCCCCCTTTCCCGGGTGGTGTCCAGCGGGTTTTCCATCATCCTCTGCACCCTGCTGGCGGCGGGGGCGGGGGCCTGGCTCTTCCCAAGGGAGGAGGTGGGAGAGGATGCCTGATCGTTTCCTTGCCCAGGTGGCGGTGATGGCGGTGGTGACCTACCTGGTCCGGGTGATCCCCCTGGCCCTCTGCCGGGGGCAGCTGAAGAGCCGCTGGGTCCGGGACTTCCTCTTCTATGTCCCCTACGCCGTGCTGGGGGCGATGACCTTCCCCGCCGTATTTTCCTCCACCGGCTCCCCCCTCTCCGCCCTCTGCGGGGTGGCGGTGGGGGTGGCCCTCTCCTGGATGGAGAAGGGGCTGGTCACCGTGGCGCTGGCGGCCTGCGCCGCTGTATTTCTGGCGGAACGGCTGCTGTAAAGTAAAATACCTTTCCAGGCGCTCTCCGTGCCTGTTTCCCATCCCAATAAGGAGGATCATCATGAAACGTACCATCATGGCCCTGGCGCTGCTGACGGCGGCGGTGGCTCTCTTCTTCGGGCTGGCGCCCCTGGTGGGGTACCGTATCTTTCACCTGGGGGTGCTGCTCCTGCTGCTGTACGGGGTGGGGGTCATCCTGCTGCTGGTGTTCTGGGACGCCTTCCCGGACATGATGTTCCCCGGCTACCCCAAGGAACAGCTTTTCTGGTGGCGGGTCACCCGGGGCATCCTGGCCGGGCTGCTGGCGGCGGTGCTGGCCGGGGGCTGCCTTGTTTCGATACCCATGATCCGGGCGGGGCGGCTGAACCGCCCCCCGGAGGGGGAGACCGCCACGGTGGTGGTGCTGGGCTGCCTGGTGCGGGAAAACGGCCCCAGCCTGATGCTCCGGTACCGGCTGGAGGCCGCTCTCCAGTACCTGCTGGACCACCCCGACGCCCCGGTGGTGGTCTCCGGTGGCCAGGGCCCGGAGGAACCCACCAGCGAGGCCCAGGCTATGGCGGATTATTTGATGGCTAACGGTATAAAAGAGGACAGAATATACAAAGAGGACCGCTCCACCAGCACCCGGCAGAACCTGGAACTTTCGGCGGCGGTCATCCGGGAGGCGGGGCTGCCGGAGAGGCTGGTCATCGTCACCGACAGCTATCACCAGCTGCGGGGGCGCATCTACGCAAGGCTCCAGGGCTTCGGGGAGGTGTACGGCGTCTCCGGCAGGTGCCCCTGGGGGCTGTTCCCCAGCTACGGGGTGCGGGAGATGCTGGCCATCGGCCAGGCGGTGCTGTTGAACGGAGGAAGTTTATGGTAAAAGTGGGGATCGTTTCGCTGGGGTGCAGCAAGAACCAGGTGGACGCCGAGTTGATGATGGCCCTCATCTGCCAGGAGGGGTTCCAGCTTTGCGCCGACCCCGCCCAGTGCGATGTGGTGCTGGTGAACACCTGCGGCTTTATCGAGGACGCCAAGCGGGAGAGCATCGAGACCATCCTGGAGTTCGCCGCCGGCAAGGGCAAGGGTCCCTTAAAGTGCCTGGTGGTCACCGGCTGCCTTGCCGAACGGTACCGGGAGGAACTGGCCGCCGAGATACCCGAGGCCGACGTGGTGCTGGGCATCGGCAAAAACCAGGAGATCGCCGCCGCCATCCGCCGTGCCCTGGCCGGGGACCGGGTGGTGGAGTTCGCCCCCAAGGAGGCGCTCTCCCTGGAGGGGGAGCGGGTGCTGGCCAATCCCCCCTATTTCGCCTACATCAAGGTGGCGGAGGGGTGCGACAACCGGTGCAGCTACTGCGCCATCCCCCTGATCCGGGGCGGCTTCCGCAGCCGCCGGATGGAGCATATCCTGGAGGAGGTGCGCCGCCTGGCCGCCCAGGGGGTCCGGGAGATGAACTTGGTGGCCCAGGACACCAGCCGGTACGGCCTGGACCTTTACGGAAAGTATATGCTGCCGGAACTTATCCGGGAAGCATGCAAAGTGGAGGGGGTCCGATGGGTCCGGGTCCTCTACTGTTACCCCGACCGCATCACCGACGAACTGATACAGACCATGGCGGCGGAGCCCAAGGTCTGCAAATACATCGACATCCCGGTGCAGCACGGCAGCGGCAAGGTGCTGAAGGAGATGAACCGCACCGGGGACCGCCAGTCCATCCTGGAGGTGGTGCGGCGCATCCGGGAGGGTATCCCGGGGGTGGTGGTGCGCACCACCATGATCGCCGGCTTCCCCGGGGAGACCGAGGAGGACTTTGCGGAACTACAGGCCCTGGTGGCGGAAGGAGAGTTCCAGCGGCTGGGGTGCTTCGCCTATTCCCAGGAGGAGGACACCCCCGCCGGGGAGCGGCAGGACCAGCTGGACGAGGAACTGCGCCGCCGCCGCGCCGGCCTCATCATGGAGCAGCAGGCCCCCATCGCCTTCGCCTTTGCCCAAAGCTGTGTGGGGAAGGAACTGGAGGTGCTGGTGGAGGGACGGCGGAAGGACGGCCGGTACTACGGCCGCAGCTATATGGACGCCCCGGATATCGACACCCGGGTGTACTTCACCGGCAAAAAGGACCACCGGCCCGGTGAGTTCGTCCAGGTCACCGTCACCGGCGCCAGTGACTATGATCTTTTGGGAGAGGAGGCCCCACGATGAATCTGCCCAACAAGCTGACCACCGCCCGGGTGGTGATGATCCCCCTTTTCCTGGTGGCGGTGTACCAGGGGTGGTGGCTGGCCGCCCTGGTCATCTTCGCCCTGGCCTCGATCACCGACGCCCTGGACGGGCACATCGCCCGGAGCCGAGGACTGGTCACCGACTTCGGCAAATTCATGGACCCCCTGGCGGATAAGCTGCTGGTCACCGCCGCCCTGATGGTCTTTGTGGACCTGCTGGAGGTGCCGGGGTGGGTGGTGTTCCTTATCGTGGCCCGGGAACTGGCCATCACCGGCCTGCGGACCATCGCCGCCGGAAAAGGTGTGGTGATGGCCGCCGACAAGTGGGGCAAGGTAAAGACCGCCAGCCAGATGGTGTGGATCTGCTACGGCCTGGTGATGGGCTTCTGCTTCCACAGCCTGGCCATCCCCGGGGATACCGGCAGGGTGATGTTCTTCGCCTTCCAGGCCGGGATGGCGGTGGTGCTGTGTACCACCCTCTTTTCCGGCTGGAACTATCTTTGGAACAACCGTGGCCTTTTTGCCCAGATGAAATAGGAGGTTTGACATGAAGGTATTCAATACCCTGAGCCGCAGCAAGGAAGAATTCATCCCCATGGAGCCGGGGAAGGTGAAGATGTACGCCTGCGGCCCCACCGTCTATAACTTCATCCACATCGGCAACGCCCGGCCCCTCTGCGTCTTTGACGTGCTGCGGCGGTACCTGGAGTACCGGGGGTACAGCGTCACCTTTGTGCAGAACTTTACCGATATCGACGACAAGATCATCAACAAGGCCAACGAGGAGGGCACCGGCTACCGGACGGTGAGCGAGCGGTATATCGCCGAGTACAAGGTGGACGCCGCCGGCCTGGGCGTCCGGGAGGCCACCATCCACCCCAAGGCCACCGAGACCATGGAGATGATCATCGAGACGGTGAAGGAGATCGTGGAGAACGGCTATGGCTACGTCCTGGACGGCAGCGTCTATTTCCGCTCCCGGCGGTTCAAGGGCTACGGCAAGCTGAGCCACCAGCCCCTGGAGGAACTGGACGCCGGCAATCGCATCGAACTCACCGAGGGCAAGGAGGACAGCCTGGACTTTGTCCTTTGGAAAGCCGCCAAGCCCGGGGAACCCAGCTGGGATTCCCCCTGGGGCCCCGGCCGCCCCGGCTGGCACATCGAATGCACCGCCATGATCAAAAAGCACCTGGGGGAGCATGGCATCGATATCCACTGCGGCGGCCAGGACCTGATCTTCCCCCACCACGAAAACGAGATCGCCCAGGGGGAGTGCTGCGGCACCCTGGGGGATGCCCCCTACGCCCGGTACTGGATGCACAACGGCTTCATCAACGTGGACAGCCGCAAGATGAGCAAGAGCCTGGGGAACTTCTTCACCGTCCGGGACGTGGCGGAAAAGTACGGCTACGAGCCCATCAAGTTCATGATGATACAGGCCCATTACCGCAGCCCCATCAACTACACGGTGGAGGTCATCGAGCAGTGCAAGGCGGGGATGGAGCGGCTTTACACCTGCCGGGACAACCTGGACTTCGCCATCGAGAAGGCGGGGGAGGGGGCGGACCCGGAGTTCGCCGCCAAGGTAGCGGCACGGCGGGAGCAGTTCATCCAGGCCATGGACGACGACCTGAACACGGCGGACGGCCTGGCGGCGGTGTATGAACTGGCCCGGGATATCAACAGCTACATCACGGTCCCCCGGGGGAAAGAGGCCCTGGAGGGGGCTGCCAAGGTGTTTGACGAGTTGTGCGGGGTGCTGGGCATCCTGTACAACCGTGGGAAGAAAGAGAGCCTGGACGGGGAGATCGAGGAGATGATCGCCCGGCGGCAGGCGGCACGGAAGGCGAGGGATTTTGCTTTGGCGGATCAGATCCGGGATGAACTGAAAGCGAAGGGGATCGTGCTGGAGGATACCCCCCAGGGCGTAAAATGGAGCCGGGCGTAGCGGCGTACCGCCGCTGTCATGCCCTACACGGCTGCTGCGCAGCCTTACCGGGTGCTGGGCGATGGTGGGTGCCTGGAGACAAAGACAGCCTTGCCACCGGGGGCACCCCGGTCCGGGTCCAGGGCGGATAGCGCCTGGTCGCTTCCCGCAGGAAGCGAAATTCTTTCGTGATGCCTTTGGCAGATCGATCCTCTGGGGGGGGATGCGGGCTTCGCCATCCCTACAGGAACACGGCCTAAGAGCCGCCTTCGGCGGTTGGCCGTGGGGGGGCGGCTTTGTAAAAGGCCGCCGAACAGAATACTGTTTGAAAAAGATTCTGCAATTTATACTTTTAGTAGTGTAAAATCGGAGTGAATACCGGCGGCCAGAACGAGACATTTGTTTTGCGCAGCCGCAGGAGCGTTTTCTTTCCCTTTGCAGATTTTTCCCTTCAAAACAGCCCGTCCACCGGTACGGTGGGCGGGCGTTTTTTGAACGGACAGGCTTTCCCCTTTGACACCCCCCTCACAGTCAACATTTTAACCAACCCCACCCCCCACTTTTTGTCCACCCTACCAAACATTCCCGCCAACCATCCAAAAAATCCCGCCGTGCCCTTGTTTTTTCCTCCCAGCGGTCGAATAAACACAATATCACCATTGACGAAAAGGGGGGCAGCAGGATGAATAGTATGACCGTTACCAGGACCTCCCCTGTCCAGGGAGCGCAGAAACCCCAAGGGACCTGGAGCGCCCAGGAGCAGGCGGCGGCCCAGCAGGCGGCGATCTCGGCGCAGGCCGGGCAGGGCGGCTTGGAGCAGCAGGAGGGGCAGACCCTCTCCCTGGAGGACCAGGCGGCGCAGCTACAGCCGGTGCGGCAGAACGACCCCGCCGGGCTGCCCCAGGAGAATACCCCCACCCTGATGGAGCGGATGATCGAGGCCCAGAAGAAGGCCAAGGAGCAGCGTGACAAGTTCCGCATCCCCAAGAATACCCGTTACGGCGACCGTGCCATCGAGGCCTATGCCCGGCTCTCCCGGGCCCGGCGGCAAAGCGACGTCAGCGCCGCCGCCAGCTACGCCCGGCGGCAGATCGCCCAGCTGAAGATCGCCAAGCGCCAGGACGACGAAAACGCCCCCCGCATCCAGGCCGCCATCAACCAGCTGCAAAAGGCGGTGGTCCGGGCGGGGAAGAAAAAGCGTGACCTGAACCGGGAGGAACTCACCGAGGCCCGCCGCCGCAGAGCCGCCGAGAAGGACCAGACCGCCGAGGCGTACCGCCTCCGGCAGGAACTGCGCCGCCGCCAGAAGCTGCGGATGATCCGGGAGCACGGCTATATCCGGGAGGCGGAGATCGACGAGCGCCACCAGCAGCAGATGGCCGCCACCCGTGCCGAGTTCCGCTCCCAGCTGGAAAACCTGGCGGGAAGCACCGGCGACCCGGCGGTGAAGGCCCAGTACGCCGCCCAGATGGCCGCCGACGGCACCGCCGCCGCCCCCACCCCGCCGGAGATCAGCATCGAAGCATAATAAAAAGCATAAAAAGACCGCCTGTGTCCTGTCATTGAGGACCCAGGCGGTTTTTTTCAGTCGTTGTCGGTGGCGATGTCGAAGAGGTATTTGTGGATCTGCAATTTATACTGTTCGTATAATCCCATCTCGATATACAGCGCCTTGTAGAACTCGAAGAGGTCCAGCTTGGTCTCGATGGTCCGGGGCAGCTTGGTGATGCCGAAGCTGGTGGCGGTGATGCTGTTCTTGGTCTTGTAGTAATAGTAAAGGGGCAGCTGGATGGAGGCGAATCGCTGGCAGTAGCGGATGTACTCCAGGTTAAAGAGAAAGTCCTCGCTCCAGCCCAACTCCTCGCTGCACCGGATGTTCCGCTCCCGGATGATGTTGGTGCGGTACAGCTTGTTCCACATCACCCCGTAGTAGAAGCTGCAAGGCTCCTCCATCAGGTGGGTGGCGAACTCCCGCTGGGTCAGCACCTTGTCGGTCTCCAAAAAGCCGTGGACGCTTTTCCTCTTTTTGCCCACCACCCGGTAGTAGTGGCAGATGACCATGTCCGCCTGGGTCCGCTGGGCCCGCTCCACCAGCAGCTGGGTGGCCTCCAGGGCGACCCGGTCGTCGGCGTCCACGAATTGCAGGAATTCCCCGGCGGCCTGGTCGATGGCGATGTTGCGGGTGGCGGACACCCCGCTGTTCTCCTTGTCGATGACCCGGATGCGGGGGTCCACCTGGGCGTACATCCGGCAGATGGGCAGGCTGACGTCGTCGCTGCCGTCGTTGACCAGCAGGATCTCCAGGTCATCATAGGTCTGCTTGCGGACGCTCTCGATGCAGGCGGCCAGGTGGGGGGCGGCGTTGTAGATGGGGATGACGATGCTCACCAGGGGCTTTTCCATGGTCGTGGGACCTCCTTGGGATAGCGGTTTCTTTGCTAAGTTTAGCATATTGGGGGCTTTCATACAAGGGCCAGGGGTGTTATTTACGATGGATATACAATATTCAACATAAAATCTATTGTTTTAGCCATTTATTGTGAAATTTTCACAATGATTTTGAACAATATATATAAAATCTATCAATTTACTTGTTGGCAATTATCTGTTAGTATAAATTTAAGGATAGATATATAGTCTCAAGATGACAGGAGGGAGAAACGGATGCTAGGGAAAAGGGACTGTTATTTTACAGCTGTTTCGCTTATGCTGGCGATGGCTCTGGCGCTCTTTGCTGTGGGATGCTCCAAAAAAGAGGACGCCTCGGAGCAGCAGGCCCGGCTGGCCCTGGAGGAGCTGCTCACCTGCACCGCCCAGCAGGCGGAGGAGATCGACGCCGCAATGCTGCGGATGATGGAGGAGATGGAAGCGGCTATGGAAGTTGCGGACGGGGAACCGGGGATGGCGCAGGGCGGCACCGCCCTCCTGGACCATTTCACCGGGCGGTTCGGCGGGCTGATGACCGATGACTGCATCCAGGCCGCCATCGCCAACCGCGACGTCACCCGAAGCTACGACCTGTTCCAGAAGCACCAGGCGGACATCAAGCCCGACCCCCTGGAACTTTCCAAGCAGGAGGGAGAAAAGGAGGTCTACACCTTTTCCGTCACTCTAAAGACCCCCGACGGCAAGGAAACAGCCACCGCCACGGGGACCATCACCATGAAGGAGACCGAGGCCGGCTGGATGGCCGCAAATATCACCCTGACAGTGAAGGAGCCGTACGGCCGCTAGACAGCGAGGGAAACATCAGGCACAAAAAGACCGCCTCCCGGAGGGATCCCCCCGGGAGGCGGTCTTTCCGTCAATACAAGGGCCGTCCCGGGTCCACCGGATACCGGCGCAGCAGCCCCGGCAGTTCCCGGAACCAGACCGCCGCCAGCAGGGCGTCGGCGGCCAGCCAGGCGGCGGGGTTGGCAAGGCAGATGGCCAGGTACCCCAGCGGCCCCACCAGGCAGAAGGCCACCGCCGACCGGGCCACCAACTCGAACACCCCGGCCATCATGGCAGGGAGGCCGAAGCCCAGCCCCTGGATGGAGTTGCGCAGCACCAGCAGCAGCCCCAGGCTGGGGCAGAAGATGCCGTTCACCGCCAGGAACCGGGCGGCCTGGGCCACCATGACGCCGGTGTCCTCACCGGTGAGGAACAGCCGGGAGAAGGGCCCGCCCCACAGGCAGGAGACCAGACAGGCCAGGGCGCAGTACAAAAAGCAGACCTTCATGCTGGCCCGCAGCCCCGCCCGCACCCGGTCCACCCGCTCCGCCCCCAGGTTCTGGCCGCAGTAGGTGGCCATGGTGATGCCCATGGTCTCCAGGGGGCTCATCAGCAGGTTCTGGACCTTGGTCCCGGCGGTGACGGCGGCCACCACCCCGCTGCCCAGGGCGTTTACCGCCGCCTGGATGATGATGGTGCCCACGGCGGTGATGGAGAACTGGAGGGCCATGGGGATGCCCATCAGCGCCAGCCGCCGCTGCTCCTCCCTGTCCCAGCCCAAGTCCTCCCGGCCCAGGTGGAGGAGGGGGACCTTTTTCCAGATGTACACCAGGCAGAGCAGCCCCGACACCCCCTGGGAGAGGATGGTGGCCCAGGCCGCCCCCGCCACCCCCATCCCGCAGCAGAGGATGAACACCAGGTCCAGCACCACGTTGAGGATGGCCGCCGCCACCAGGAAAAAGAGGGGGGTCCGGCTGTCCCCCAGCGCCCGGAGGACGCCGGAAAGGAAGTTGTAAAGCATGGTGGCCGGGATGCCGCCAAAGACGATGACGATATAAAGATAGGCGTCCTCCAGGATGTCCGGCGGGGTGTCCATCCAGGTGAGGACCTGGCGGGCGCCGGCCACCGTGACGGTGGTGAGCAGGGAGGCGATCACCGCCCCCTGGAGGACGGCGTTGCCCACGCAGCGGCGCATCCGCTGGTGGTTCCCCGCCCCGAAGTATTGGGCCACCGGGATGGAGTAGCCGCTGCACACCCCGCTGACGAACCCCAGCACCAGGAAGCTGAGGGAGCCGGTGGAGCCCACCCCGGCCAGCGCCCCCACCCCCACGAACCGCCCCACGATAAGGGTGTCCGCCATGCTGTACAGCTGTTGGAACAGGTTGCCCAGCACCAGCGGGGCGAAGAAAAGGAGGATCACCGACAGCGGCCTCCCGCGGGTCATATCCTTTACCAAAGCAAACCACTCCTTTGGTGAAAAACAAGTCCTTCGGGTATTTCTCAAAGGATAAATCTAATGCCGTGCCGGGGAAATGTCAAGTGGGAAAGGGCCGGAAGGACGCTTTTTTCGGGAAAGCACAGAATTTTCCGCCCGGGCGGGGGTGGTTTTGGAAAAGGTCACAGGGGGAATGAAGTTTCCCTAATTTTTTACCATTTCCTGGGAGATGTGGTGAATTTCCCTAAAATATATCGTTAAAATAATATCGAATCGCACATTCTGACGATTGAACTTCTTGTTTTTCAGAGATATAATAAAGATACGGCATCAGGGTGGATACCCCTCATCCACCCCGTCGTGTTTTACTTTCTTTCTTTTCTTTGCAGCAGGACCCTGCGTGATCCACGCAGGGTCCTGCTGTACCCCATAGGGACTGGAAAAATCCGAAGGAAGGGTGTATAATGGAATAGCACAAGGGGGGAATGACTGTGCTGGAACGAGCCTTTAACCAGGTATACACAAAATTCAAGCTGAACCTTTACCGCCGCATCTTCAACCGGTTCGAGGAGCGGGAGGCCACCCTGACAGCGGTGGAGACCTTCTGTATGGAGGTCATCTACGCCCTGGACCACCCCACCATCAACCAATTCGCCCATTTTGTCCAGATCAGCCAGGCCAACGCCGCCTATAAGGTGGCCAGTCTCATCAAAAAGGGCTATATCACCAAGGAGCGCAGCACCCAGGATAAACGGGAGTACCACCTGGCAGTCACCGAAAAGTACATGGACTACTATGGTATCTCGTATGATTATGTAAGACTGGTGGTGGAGCGGGCACGACACCGCTTCCCGCCGGAGGATATCGCCAAGCTGGAGGAGATGCTCCAGGTCATTTCTCAGGAGTTGATGCCGGAGATCCCGCTGCCACAGAGAAAGGAGAACTGAACCCCATGCTAATGCCCAAACCATGGATCGCCGTCGCCGCCGGGTGCCTCGCTGTAGGCGCCATCGGCGGTACCGTCTTTGCCCGGCAGACCGCCCCTGCCCCTGCCCCGCCGGATACCAATGTCAGTCTTCCGGCCAGCGCCCCGGCCCCCAGCAGCGCCCCGGTATCCAGTAGCGCCCCGGAGCCGGCTCCCGCCGCTACCCCTGTCCCCAGCCAGTCGCAGGAGCCTGCCGGCGGGGACATCGGTGTTGAGGGCGCGAAGACCTTCGCCCTGGCCCACGCCGGGGTGTCCGCCCAGGACGCCGCCGGGATGAAGGTGGAACAGGAGTGGGAGAACGGCCGGATGGAGTACGAGGTGGAGTTCTGGAACGGTACCGTGGAGTACGACTACACCATCGACGGGACCACCGGCGACGTGCTGAAATGCCAGCAGGAAAACCATGTCACCCCCGCCCCCGGCAAGCAGGATATCGGCGCCGAGGGGGCCAAGTCCGCCGCCCTGGCCCACGCCGGGCTTTCCGCCAGCGTTGTCACCAACATGCGGGTGGAGGGCGACTGGGAGGATGGCCGGATGGAGTACGAGGTGGAGTTCTGGAGCGGAAACGTGGAGTATGACTACACCATCGACGGCTCCACCGGCGGCGTCCTGGAGTATGACCAGGAGAACCACGGCGGACCCGCCACCCCCGCCGCTCCCCCTGCCCAGTCCGCCCCGGCCAATGGGGATATCGGCACCGAGGGGGCCAAGACCGCCGCCCTCACCCACGCCGGGGTGTCCGCCCAGCTGGCCACCGGGATGAAGGTGGAGCAGGACTGGGAGAACGGCCGCCTGGAGTACGAGGTGGAGTTCTGGAACGGCAGCACCGAGTATGACTACACCATCGACGGTGCCACCGGCAGCGTCCTGGAGTACAAGAAGGAGGAGCGTTCCGCCCCCAACGCCACCGGCACCGCCTACATTGGGGAGACCGCCGCCGGGGAGGTGGCCCTGGCCCACGCCGGCCTCACCCAGGCCGCCGCCAGCGATTACCGATGCTGGATGGACTACGACGACGGCTACCCCCACTGCTACCGGGTGGAGTTCACCACCGGTCCCTCCCTGTACCAGTACCAGATCGGCCTGTACGACGGCGCCGTGCTCCACCACGGGTGCAGCAGCTACGGCGGGCACCATCAGTCCTCCCGCCACGGCGGCTGTCACTACTAAAGACCAGGGCTTTCCCGGCGATTCCCCAAGAGGAGCGGCCCGGGAAGGCCCTTTCGTCATAAAAAGAGCAAAAAAAGTCCAGGAATGGTTTTATTTTATCCTCAAAGATGGTACAATAGCCTTGCCACACAATTTTATATTTCTGTCACGGGGAAATACTTTTGGTAAAAGGTGTTTTCTCTCTTTACTCGTACCCGTGATGGAATGAGATTGTGTGGCAACAATGAGGGAAACGCTTTTTCGCGCGTCCTTCGCAGGGCGCGTTTTTTGATGGCCGCCCTTGGTCGAAAAATGTCATGTGTTGTGGAAAGGAGTGTTCCGACGATGAAACGTTTCCTTGCGGCCCTCTGGGCTGTCCTGCTGCTGCTTTCCCTGTCCGCCTGCAAAGGGAAGGAACCGCTGCCCCCGGAGAGCAGCGCCCCGCCCGCCTCCGCCCCGGTGGAGACGCCCCCGCCGGAGGAGCCAGACCCCCAGCCGGACCCTGTCCCCCTGCCGGACCTCCAGCCGGGGAAGATACTGGCGCTGGGGGACCAGCGGCTGGGTTTCGCCGGCGGGCCTGGCGATGACCAGCTGGCCACCCAGGCGGAATTGGACCGCTGGAACGACCTCATCGCCACAGCGCCGGTGGTGCGGATGGACTTTAACGACATGCACCAGGAGGAAAAGGACCTTTCGGTGGAGCAGGAACAGGAGATATTGGACGCCCTGCGGGGGGCCGCCCTGGAACTGTATCCCCCGGATCACAGGGAAAACCCCGTCACTGGCGGCGGCTGCACCGTCGTCGCCTACGACGGGGAGGAAAATGTTCTGTTCAAGGCAATATACATCGGCAACTGGTTCACGGTGCAGTTCGGCACCGAGAAGGCCCGCTATATCTTCGATGGCGAAGGGACCACCCTGAACGATATCTATGCCAGGGGCTGGTGAGAAAGGAGACCGACGATGAAAAAGAAGATGACCCTGGCCCTGGCGGCCTGCGTCCTGGTCCTGTCCGCCTGCGGCGTCCCCCAGGGGGACTACGACGCCCTCCTTGCGGAGCGGGACGCCCTGGCGGCCCGGCTGGCCCAGCTGGAGGAACAGCAGCAGCCGGTGCGGACCACGGTGGGCGGCACCTTCTCCGCCACGGTGCGGGGGCTGATGCCGGATTACGGCCTGGATGACACCACCCCCCGGGTGGCGGTGGTCACCCTCTTCCAGCTGCCCCCCTTTACCCTGCCGGTGGGGGAACTGGCGCAGGAACTGACGGTGGGGGAGACCTACGTCTTTACGGTGACCTCCCCCGGCGATGTGGAGGTGGACCCCGCCCGGTACCAGGCTGGCTCGCTGCCGGTGGAGGAGGCGGTGGCCTGCTACAACCTCCGGGCGGTGGCCGCCCGCCCCGCCGAGGAGGGGGAGCGGGGGATGGTGCCGGCCAACCTGGCCTTTGACTTTGTGTACCAGCCGGAGGAGCCCGCCCCCCAGCCCGACCCGGCAACGCCCCCGGAAAAGACCGGGGAAGCCGCCCCTGTCCCGGCGGATCAGCTGCCCGGGGAGGTCCAAAGCGACCTGGCCTGGTTCCGGGAGCAGGAGGAGAAGGCGAACCCCACCGGGCTGGAGTACCGGTACCTCTACCTCACCGGCCCGGACGGGGAGCCGGTGGCCAATGTCACCTGCTTTACAGAGGGCAACTGGACCGAGTACCTGGCCGAAGGGGGCAGCAAGATCAACGGCCTTTCCCGGAACAGTGGCCTGGTTCCCTTCTACCTCTACGAGGACAGCCCCGCCGACCTGTATCTGGTGAACACCCAGACGGACGGGTACCCCTTCACCCACCAGAAGGTGGCGCTGACCCAGCCGGTGCTGGAGAGCCTTGGCAAAGGGGAGGTGCTGCCGGTGACCTGGGAGGGCCAGACCCCCCGGGAGATGGAGGAGAGCGGCATCCAGATGGTCTCGGTGACGGTGCGGGACCAGGACGGCACCCCCCTGCCGGATAAGCTGGTGGTGTTCCGGGAGGCCATGGCCTATACCCCGGGGGATGGGATCCCCGACGCCGCCTTCCGGGAGCCGGCCGTCACCCCGGCGGCCCGCCGGGCCGATGGCGTCATCCCCACCATGGGGCAGTCCGGCAGCAACGAGCAGCGGTACACCGACCAGAACGGCGTGGCCCGGTTCCCGGTGGAGCGGGTGTTCGGCAAGGAGCCGGAGGGCCGCTGGAACCTCTCGGTCCAGTCCTCCTTCTCCAACCCCTACACCGAAAAGACGGTAACGGTGGAGGTGGGTACCGACGGCCCCTGGGAATTTGAAGTGGCGCTGAACACCGGCGACGAAGCCCAAATGTGATCAAAACAAGAAGGGAGATACCTGTCATGGGCCGCTTTTTTGCAGTTCTCCTGACCCTGTCCCTCCTCCTGGCCTGCGCCGCCTGCGGCGATAAAGACGCCCCCTCCTCCCAGACCCCCGCCTCCGGGGGCGGCCTGGTGGAGAGCCAGCCGGAAAGCCCCCCGGAGCCGGAGGAAACTCCCCAGGCGGATGACGCCCTGGTGCGGGAGATGATCTTTGCCTACGGCGCCTACGAGGACACCCTCAACGGTCCCGCTGTCCTCACCGTCAGAAAAAAGAGCCTTTTCCACCGGATGGAAAGCTGGGGGGCCGGTGACCTGACCCCCGGGGACTACCTTTACTGGGCGGACACCCTGCCTATGACCGAGGAGGAGCAAAAAATTGCGGACCAGGGGCAGCACCACGCCCAGGACCACAAGGGGGAAAGCCCCTTCGGCTACCGGTTCCTCCCGGCGGCGTGGGTGGAGGAAACGGTGCTGTCCCGGTTCGACACCACCGTCGAGGTGCTGCGGGGGGACCCGGAATATTACGACGGCAGCATCCCCGGCTACTTCCTTTCCACCGGGGGCGGCATCGGGGAGATATCCACCCTCAGCTACAGTTTTTCCCAGGAGGAGGACATCCTCACCATCCCGGTGACGCTGACCTTTGTCAACAGCACCCAGCCCTACCGCACCCACACCCTCACCGTCCGGCTGGAGCCGGATGGAGGCTGGAAGTACCTGGGCTGCCAGGTGGAGGCCCTTGTCTAGCTTTCTTTTGCCGGATGCCAAAAATCCCCTGGTATTTTTAGCAAAAAAGCTGATAGCCGCGGGGGCCCCTCCTGTGCTATAATAACAGGGTAAATGTTCCAGGTGATAGCGGCGTCCTGCCGTGGTCATAAATCAAATCTGCGGGCCGCGGGGCTACTCCAACATTATAGCCCCCGGTACTGAACGAAGGAGGAAGTTTTTTCCGCCACGGTTTGCGGTGCGGCAGTGTGGAGACCTGTCGTAATGCCTTGCGGGCCTTAGGCTCGGGGGCGAGTTGGAGTCCGGCGGAGGCCGCTCCACCAAAACCGGTCGTCATGGCAAGTCTGAATCTCAAGAACATCAAGAAGGTCTATCCCCACAGCGGCGGCGACAGGAAGAAGGCCAAGAAGGGCGCCCCGGAGAAGAAAACCAATCTCCAGATCACCGACGAAGGCGTTGTCGCTGTCCAGGAGTTCAGCCTGGACATCCAGGACAAGGAATTCATCGTCCTGGTCGGCCCCTCCGGCTGCGGTAAGTCCACCACCCTGCGGATGGTGGCCGGCCTGGAGGAGATCAGCGGCGGCGAGCTGTACATCGACGGCGCCCTGATGAACAACGTGGAGCCCAAGGACCGTGATATCGCCATGGTGTTCCAGAGTTACGCCCTCTACCCCAACATGACGGTGTACGAGAACATGGCCTTCCCCCTGAAGCTGAAAAAGACCCCCAAGGAGGAGATCGACCGCCGGGTCAAGGAGGCCGCCGAGATCCTGGACATCACCCAGTACCTGGACCGCAAGCCCAAGGCCCTTTCCGGCGGCCAGCGGCAGCGTGTCGCCATCGGCCGGGCCATCGTCCGGGAGCCCAAGGTGCTGCTGATGGATGAGCCTCTTTCCAACCTGGACGCCAAGCTGCGTAACCAGATGCGCGCCGAGATCATCAAGCTGCGCCAGCGCATCAACACCACCTTCATGTACGTTACCCATGACCAGACCGAGGCCATGACCCTGGGTGACCGCATCGTCATCATGAAGGACGGCTTTATCCAGCAGATCGGCACCCCCCAGGAGGTGTACGACCATCCCGCCAACCTCTTTGTTGCCGGCTTCATCGGCACCCCCCAGATGAACCTCTTCGACGCCAAGCTGGTGAAGGATAAGGACCAGTACCTGGTGGAGGTGGGCACCCTGCGTGTCGCCCTCAGCGAGGAGAAGCAGAAGGCCCTGATGGCCAAGAACGTCACCCCCCAGGATATCACCCTGGGCGTCCGTCCCAGCCATATCATCCTCAGCAGCGAGACCAACGCCATCGCCGCTAAGGTGGATGTTTCCGAGATGATGGGCAGCGAGATCCACCTCCACGCCAACGCCGGCGGCAAGGATGTGGTCATCATCGTCCCCACCCTGGACATCAGCGGCAACCACTGGGAGACCTTCGGCCACGGCGCCAGCATCTACTTCACCTTTGGCGGCAACGTCTGCCACGTCTTTGATAAGGACGGCAAGAACCTGGAGGCGTAAGCCCCCGACCAAAACGCAAAGAAGGCCCCTGCTGGGATCACCCCGGCGGGGGCTTCTGCGTTTGGGATCACTCTGTCTCCGCTGCCAGTTCCTCCAGCCCCTGGCGGCCGGTGATGCGGTAGCCGTCCTTCTCCTTGGTGATAAGACCCTCGTCCCGGAACTCCGCCAGGACGTAAAGGAGGTGGCGGTAGCTGACCCCCAGGTACTCCGCCGCCTCGGTGTGGCGCTCCCGGTAAAGGTCCCCTTCCGCCGCCATCAGCAGGAAGGCGGCCAGCTGGTTGCGCAGGGGGTAAGCCTGGCCCCGGGCCAGCGTCTCGGTGCACCGGTTGCTTCGCCGGGAGATGTGATTGCACAAAAACCACAGGAACTTGGGGTCCTCCTTCAGCTGTTCCCGGCAGCGCCGGGTGTCCACCACCATGAAGTGACAGGGGGTCAGGGCCTGGACGCAAAGGGACTCCTTGTTTGCCTCCAGTAGTTCGGTATCCCCAATGAGGTCCGGGGCGGAGGGGAAGCTGAGAAGGGATATCTTGCCGTTTTTGTGGGTGGTGTAGACCTTGATCCGCCCCCGGGTCAAAAAGTAGAGGTGCTGGGGGATAGACCCTTCCCGCAGGATGTAGTCCCCCGGCTGGTACTGCCGTTCCTCCAGGTAGGGGCTGATGTCGAAGGAGAAGAACTCCTGCCCCCAGCTGCTGATATCCGCCATCTGTCTGCCTCCTGTGTGAGAATTCTCATAGTTTTTTATCCTCTCCTATCGTATCATAGTTCCAGCAAAAAGAAAAGAGGGGATGGATACGAGTTATCTTTTGTTGCTTTTGGGAGGCGCCTGCCAGGGGCTGATGGTGAGCATCGACGGCATCCTGGCCGACCACCTCTCCCTGCTGGAGGTCTGTTTCTTTGTCCACGCCATCGGGGCGGTGCTGCTGCTTCTGCACATCTTCATCCGGGGCGGCGGTAAAATACGCCTGGGGGGCGCCCCCCTTTACGTCTACTTTGTGGGCATCATGGGGGTGGCCCTGGTCACCAGCAGCAGCTTCTGCGCCAACCGGGTGGGGGCGGCGCTGACCATGGCGGTGTCGGTGTTCGGCCAGATGGCGGCCTCCGCCCTGGTGGACCATTACGGCATGTTCGGGGTCCCGGTGGTGCGGTGGAGTTGGAGAAGGCTGCCGCCTTACCTCCTGATCCTGGCCGGCCTGGGCCTGATGCTTTGGTAAGGGGGTGGGGAAGATGATACCGTTCGTGATCCTGGTGGCCTTCCTTAACGGGGGCCTTAACATCATCAACAAGATGGTGAACGTCCGTGCCAAGCAGGTGCTGGGGATGGCCAACGGCACCCTCATCAACTACCTGGAGGGCACCGCCCTGGCCTTCGCCCTGTCGCTGCTGCTGGGGGAGCGGCACCTGGTGCAGCCGGTCTACCTGGGCCAGATACCCCTGGTCTACTACCTGGGGGGTCTCTTTGGGCTTATCGCTATGATCCTCACCATCAAGGGGATGGAGAAGGTGCCGGTGGCGGTGTCCGCCATTGTGGTGCTGGCGGGGCAGCTGCTGGCCGGGTTCGTCATGGACACCCTCTCCGGCCGGGTGGGCCTGCGGGAACTGCTGGGTCTCTGCCTGGTCTGCGCGGGAGTATGGTGGGCCGGCGCCAGCAAGCCCCAGCCAGAGCCGGAGCAGCCCCAGCCGGCGGAAACGAAATAGCGCCCTTTCCCAACAGAAGGGCCGGTGTGGACCTCCCTTTCCCATGCCGGCCCTTCTGTTTTTGTGCAGGAAAACGGCCCCCTGGCAGCTTTTGCCGGGGGCCGCTTTATGCTGTTGACAGGGGGATCAATACTTCCCCATCAGTTCCTTCACCCTGGCTGCGAACCGCTCCCGGTCCACGTCCAGCACCAGGTCCACATTGGGCTCCTTCTGGGCGTCGGACCAGCAATCGGTCACCGTTTTGCCCAGGGTGATGGTCCCCTTGGTCTCCACCCCCATCCAGCACCGCTGGACGGTGAAGTAGCTGCTGTCGGCGGCAAACAGCACCGCCGCCGGGTCGTGGAGGGGGGCCCCCGCCGGGCAGAAGCGTTTCTCGCAGTTCTCCTGGGTGACCCCGGCGAAGAGTTCCGCCTGGGGGGTGCCCAGGGCCTTGATGTTCTTGATCTCCTGGGCGGTGAGGTAGGCCTTGAGGGTCACGTCCAGGCCGCAGACGCAGAGGGGGATGCCGGAGCGGAACACCATGCTGGCGGCCTCCGGGTCAACGTAGATGTTGAACTCGGCGCAGGGGGTGACGTTGCCCCCCTGGGCGGCCCCGCCCATAATGACGATCCGTTTGATGAGTCCCGCCAGGTCGTTGTACTTGCCCAGGGCGATGCTCAGGTTGGTGAGGGGCCCCACGGCGATGATCTCCAGTTCCCCCTTCTGGGCCACCGCTTCCTCATAGATGAAGTCCCAGGCCTTATAGAAGGAAGCCTTCTTTTGGGGGGCGGGGAGGGGGATGCCCAGCAGGCCGTCCTCCCCGTGGACGTGGGGGGCGTAGACCGCGTCCCGGAACATGGGACGGTCCGCCCCGGGACAGACCCGGACGTCGGAACCGATGGCCTCGGTGACCCGAAGGGCGTTGTAGGTGGTCTTATCCAGGGAGACGTTGCCGGACACGGTGGTAACGGCCCGGATGTCAAACTCCGGGCAGCGGAAGGCCAGCAGCAGGGCGGCGGTGTCGTCGCAGCCCGGGTCACAGTCGATGATGACCGGTATCTTCTTCTCGCTCATTTACTCCACCTCCCCGTAGGTCTTGACCGCATCCACCAGCAGGTCCACAAAGGCCTCCCGGTCGATGTCCAGCAGCACCTTGACGTTGGGCTTTTTGCCGCTGGTGCCGAACCAGTCCCCAACGGTGCAGCCCGTGCAGTAGTCGCCGGAGACCTCTACATCCACATACATCTCCTGCATGGTGAGTATCTCCGGCTTCACCAGCGCCGCCACCGCCACGGCGTCGTGGATGGGGGCGCCGGGGTAGTCCATGGTCTTGTGGAACTGGTAGAAGAACTCCAGCCAGTCGGCCACCGTTACCGCCACCTGGTTGCCCACGGCCCGGATGCGCTGGAAGTCCTCGGGGCAGACCAGGGCCTTTTCGGTGACGTCCAGCCCCGCCATGATGATGGGGATGCCGGAGCGGAACACCAGCCGGGCGGCCTCCGGGTCCACCAGGATATTGAACTCGGCGGCGGGGGTCCAGTTGCCCATCTTGACGCCGCCCCCCATCAGGGAGATCTGGGCGATCTTGGGCTTCAGGTCCGGGTAGGCCAGCAGCAGCTTGGCCACGTTGGTCAGGGGGCCGGTGGGGATCAGGGTGACGGGCTCCTCGCTGTCAGCGATGGCCTGGGCCATGAGTTCCACGGCGGAAAGGGGGCTCAGCTGGGTCTTGGGCTCCGGCAGGGCGGGGCCGTCCAGGCCGGACTGGCCGTGGACCACCGGGGCGATGATGGGCTCGGCGATGATGGGCCGGGGATCCCCCTTGGCAACAGGGACGTCCAGCCCGATGAGGGCCATGATGCGCTGGGCGTTGTAGGTGGTCTTTTCGATGACCTGGTTGCCGCACACCGAGGTGACAGCCAGTATCTTCAGGCAGGTGCTGGCCTTTGCCAGTACCCAGGCGATGGCGTCGTCGTGGCCGGGGTCGCCGTCCAGGATGACGGGGATGGGTCTTGTCATGGTATCGTTCCTTTCTTTAGTCCAGCTCGGCCCGCCGGAACAGGTCCAGGATCAGCGCCCGGTCCTCACAGGCGGCCTTGAAGCGGAGGATAAAATCCCGCAGCGCCTCTTTGTTTTTGGAGTAGACGCAGAAGGTACTCGCCTCCGGGTCGAAGTTGATCTCGCCCTCCAGCTGAGGGCACCGCTCGGCAAGAAAGACCTGGGCCAGGCTCTCCCAGTCGTAGCCATTTCCCAGAAAGCCTTCCTCGGCCCGGGTGTCAAAAACCTCCTGGAGATAGTTCCCCACATCAAGAGATACAGAAGATGCGCCGGAGGGAAGGTCTGCCCAGGAGAAGGGGGCGATCGTTTGTCTGAGATCCATATCCATATTTGGACACGTCCTTTCACATCGGATACCTTATCATACCCCGGAAAACGGCCGGGGGATATGAGAAATCTCATATCCCCTCCGGTCCTTATGCGGTATGATGGAAGCGGAGGATCACTCCAGCTTCTTCCGGCTCTTTTTGAGGGTGCTGGCGGCGTAGACGGCCAGGCCCACCACGGTAAAGACATAGGGGGTCATGGCTACCAACTCCTGAGGCAGGCCCAGGCTCTGCATGTTGTTGGCCAGGGCGTCGGCGAAGCCGAACAGCAGGGAGGTGAGCATCGTTCCGATGGGTTCCCCCCGGCCCATGGCCTCGGCGGCCAGGGCGATGAAGCCGCGGCCGGCGGTCATGTTGGTGTTGAAGCTGGACATGTAGCCCATGGACATGAAGGCGCCGCCCATCCCCGCCAGCGCCCCGGAGATGCCCAGGGCGATGTACTTGATGCGGTTGACGCTGACGCCCACCGAGTCGGCGGCATTGGGGCTCTCGCCCACGGCCCGGATCTGGAGGCCCATGGGGGTCTTGTACAGCAGCACCCACACCAGCGCCACAAAGATGAAGGCCAGGTAGGTGAGGATGTTGTGGCCGGAGAGGATGCCCCCCAGCACCGGGATATCCTGCAAAACAGGGATGTTGACGGTGGGCATCACCTTGCTGGCCAGGTTGGCGGAGTAGCCACGGTCACCGGAGGCCAGGTACATGAAGAACACCGTGCCGCCGTTGCCCAGCATGTTGACAGCGATACCGGCCAGGATGATATCGGTCTTCAGCTTCAGGGCGAAGAAGCCGATCATCAGGGCGGTGAGCATCCCCAGCAGGATGGCGCAGAGCAGGCCGATCCAGGCGCTCTGGGTCCAGGCGGAGAAGATGACGCCGGTGAGGGCGGAGATCATCATGATACCCTCAAGACCGATGTTGGTCACCCCGGCCCGGTCGGCCACCACCGCCGCCAGGGCGGCGAAGAGGATGGGGGTGGTGATGCGGAAGATGGAAAAGACGAAGGCTTCGGAAAAGATGATGCCGATGATGCTTTGTAACATTACGCCTCAGCTCCTTTCTGCTCGCCCGCGGCTTTCTTTTCCGCGATCTCCTCCTTGGCGCTCTTGACCACCAGCTTCTGGCGGTACTTGCTCAGGAACTGCTCGGCGGCAAAGAACAGGAAGATCACCGCCTGGATGATGCTCAGCATCTCGGCGGGGACGTCGGTGTTCAGCTGCATCAGGTTGCAGCCCTGCTTGAGGTAGGACATGAAGAAGGCGGCCAGGGGGATGAAGAGGGGGTTGTTCTTGGCAAGGATGGCGATGGTGACGCCGTCCCAGCCGTAGCCGGGCAGCTGCCGCCACTTGAAGCGGTCAAAGTAGCCCAGGATCTCCACGGCGCCACCCATGCCGGAGAGCAGGCCGCCGATGACCTGGCAGAGGATGATGGTGGCGGCCACCTTGATGCCGGAGTATTTGGCAAAACTCTGGTTCTGGCCCACCATGCGGATGGCGTAGCCCCACTTGGTGCGGTACATGAACAGGTAGACCAGTACCGTCATGATCAGGGCGATGACGATGCCCCAGCTGAGGTTGCTGCGCTGCACCAGGATGGGGATGCGGGCGGTGTCCAGGAACTGGTGGGACATGGTGGCGCCCTGGGTCCGGTCCGCCATATGCCAGTTGAGGATGTAGACCCCCAGCTGGAGCAGGATGTAGTTGAGCATCAGGGAGGAGACCATCTCGCTGGCCCCCAGCTTGGTCTTGAGGAGGGCGGGGATGAGCATGGTAGCCGCAGCCACCACTGAGGCGATGACGATAGCCACGATGACATGGAGGACGGGGGGCATGGGCAGGTAGATGGCCACCGCCGCCGCCACCAGGCCGCCGAAGAAGAGGGTGCCCTCCCCCGCCAGGTTGAACTGGTTGGCCTGGAACATGACGCAGACGCCAAGGCCGGTGAAGATGATGGGGATCATCCGCTCCAGGATGATCCAGAGGTACCGGAGTTTGGTGAACGGCCCGATGATGAGGTTATACAGCGCCTCGAAGGGGACGTCGCTGATGATGAAGATAAAGATCATGGCCACCGCCAGGGCCAGCAGGATGGAGGCGGCCCCGCGGACGATCTCGAATTTCAGATTCTTATGCATGGATGACCCTCCTTATCTCCTCGGGGGACTGACGCTTGAGGCCAAGCATGTATTCGCCCATCTCCTCGTCGGTCAGGGTAGAGGTGTCCTCGAAGTAGGCGACGATCTCGCCGCCGCAGAATACCATCAGGCTGTCGGAAAGCTCCATCACCTCGTTGAGGTCGGCGGAGACCAGCAGCACGGCGGCCCCCTCACGGCTCAGTTCCACCAGCTTGCGGCGGATGAACTCGGTGGCGCCGACGTCGATGCCGCGGGTGGGCTGGTCGGCGATGATCAGCTTGGGGTCGCAGGAGAACTCCCGGGCCACCACCACCTTCTGGATGTTGCCGCCGGAGAGCATCTTCACCTGCTGCTTGCCGCTGCGGCAGAGGATGAGGTAGTCCTGGATCAGCTGGTCGCTGGTCTTGTGGATGGCGTCCATGTCAAAGAGGATGCCTTTGTTGAAGGCCGGCTTGTCGAACCGGTCGGAGATAAGGTTCTCCTCGATGGAGGCGGTGCCGGCGGCGCCGTAGGTCATCCGGTCCTCCGGGATGTGGGAGACCCCCATGCTGCGGATGCGGGACTGTCCCGCCCCGGTGACGTTCTGTCCCTCCACCGTGATGGTGCCGGAATCGGGGGGGACCATATCGAAGAGCATGCTCACCAGTTCCCGCTGGCCGTTGCCCTCCACACCGGCGATGCCCAGTATCTCCCCCTTGCGCACCGAGAAGGAGACGCCGTTCAGCATCTTTTTGCCGTACTCGTTTTCGTAGTGGACGTCCTCCACCTTGAGGACGGTATCGGTGGGCTGCGCCTTTTCCTTTTCTACCTTCAGCACCACGTCCCGGCCCACCATCAGGCGGGAGATATCCTGCTCCGACACGTCGGCGGTGTTAAAGACGCCCATGGACTTGCCGGCCCGCATGATGGTCATGCGGTCGGTGATCTGCTTGATCTCCTTCAGCTTGTGGGAGATGAAGATGATGGTATGTCCCTGCTCCTTAAAGTGGATCAGTTCCTTGAACAGTTCGGCGGTCTCCTGGCTGGTGAGGACGGCGGTGGGCTCGTCCAGGATGAGGATCTTGGCGCCCCGCACCAGGGCCTTGAGGATCTCCACCTTCTGCTTCATGCCAACGGGGATATCCATCACCTTGGCGTGGGGCTCCACATGGAGGTTATACTTTTTGGAGAACTCCTCGGTGATGCGCACCGCTTCGGTGTAGTTGATGAACATCCCCTTGGTGGGCTCCATCCCCAGCACGATGTTTTCCGCCACCGTCAGGCTGGGGACCAGCATGAAGTGCTGGTGCACCATGCCGATGCCCTTGGAGATGGCCACGGTGGGGGAGGTGAGGCTCACCTTCTCCCCGTTGATGACGATCTCCCCTTCGGTGGGCTGCTCCAGGCCGAAGAGCATCTTCATCAGGGTGGATTTACCCGCGCCGTTCTCACCCATCAGGGCGTGGATCTCCCCCTTTTTTACCGAGAAATCCACCCCTTGGTTGGCGGCGATGCCGTTGGGATAGACCTTGGTGATGCCCTTCATCAAGACGGCAACATTGGTATCCGCCATACGATTTCCTCCTCTCAAGCTGTCGTGATTTTTAAAAAGGGGGAGCCGCAGCTACAGCTCCCCCCTTGCAGATCATGCCAAAGGATTATTCGCCCCGCCCGTGTTTAGGGACGGACGGAATCACGGAGACCCTTAACGTCAAAGGACTCGTCGAAAGCGGTGTCCACCTTGATCTCGCCGGAGGTGACCTTGGGGGCCACATCGTCCAGGGCCTTCTTGATGTCGTCGGGGAGCTTCTGGAAGTTGCCGCCGTTGGTCAGGCCAACGCCGCCCTCGGCGATACCCAGCTGGGTGGTCTTGCCCCACTCGATGGTGCCGTCGTTCAGCTTGTTCAGCATGTAGATGACGCCGTCGCCGCAGTTCTTCAGGCCGGAGAAGATGGTCGCAGCGGCCATCTGGGGCTGGGAAGCGGAGAAGGTGGCCTCCTGGTCGGAGTCAACGCCGATGAACCAGACGTTGTGCTCGGCGGCGGCTTCAGCCGCCCCGTTGCCGGCGCCGCCGGCAACGCCCCAGATAACGTCGCACTTGTTGTTGACCATGACGTTGGCGATCTCCTTGCCGCGGCCGGTGTCGTAGAAGTTACCGACATACTGGCTATCGATCTTCACCTCGGGGTCAGCAGCCTGGGCGCCCTGGATGAAGCCCACCAGGAAGTCGTTGATGACGGGGCCATCCTCGCCGCCGACAAAGCCGATGACCTTCTCGGAATTGATCTTCTCCATGCTGGAGGAGGTCATGAGGGCGGCAGCGGTACCCACCAGGTAACCCAGGTCGTTCTGCTTGAAGGTGATGCTGGCCACGTTGGGCTGGGCCACTTCGGCGTCGTAGATGAAGTACTTCTGGTCGGGGTACTTGGCGGCGCACTCGTTCAGGTAGGCGTCCATCTGGTAGGTGCCGCAGACGATGAGGTCGTAGCTGCCGTCGGCGGACAGTTCGTCCAGGGTGGAGACCCACTTGGGCTGGTCGGCGTCGGTGGCGCCCAGTTCAAAGGTCTTGTACTTGATGAGACCGTCGTCCTGGAGCTTCTTCAGACCGGCTTCGCAGGAGTCGAAGAAGGACTTGTCGCCCAGGTTGCCGTTGACGATGTTGGCGACATTCCAGACCTTGGTGCCCTCGGGGGCGGGGGTGCTGTTGTCACCGGAGGGGGCAGGGGCGGGGGTGGAGGAACCACCGTTGCCGCCGCAGCCAGCCATGATGGCGAGCACCATCAGGGCGGCCAGCAGGACAGAAAGATACTTTTTCATTTTGATTTCTCCCTTTCACGTTACGGGCCCAAGGGCCCAGTCTTTGGTACACGGGAGGGCGGGGTATCCGCACTCTATGTACTTGTAACTATTTTAATGTGCTTTTCCGGCGGTGTCAATCCTCATTTTCGTCAATTAGTCCGTATTTTGGAGGGTAAATTAGATAGAATTGGTATTTTTGGCTGGTATCACGGCCAAGTGAAACAAGGCTGTCCCAAAGCGGTTGACAAACCGCCTGGAAGCTGATAGGATATAAATGAACATGTTCATTTAATTTGAAAAAGGAAGGGGAAGGGATGAGGAAAAAGGACGACACCCTGCGGGACACCCTGCTGGGACTGGCCCGGGAGGTGGCCGAAGAGCAGGGGCCGGAGGCCATCAACATCCGGGATATCGCCCGCCGGGCGGGGGTGGCCACCGGCACCGTTTACAATTATTTTTCCGGCAAGGACGAACTGCTGCTGGCCCTTACCGAGGACTGCTGGCGGGAGGCCCTGGGGGAACTAGAGACCGCCATCCCCCCGGGGCGGGTCTCTGACCGGCTGGGGGAGGTGTTCCGGCTGCTGCGCAGGCAGATGGACGCCCCCGGCGGCCGGCTGATGGGCCACCTGGGAGGGTCGGGGGCCGCCGGCCCCGCCCGGATGGCCGCCGCCCAGCGGCAGCTGGCGGGCATCATCCTGGGGATGCTGGAGGAGGACCGGGAGATACCCCCGGACAGCTGGAGCCCGGTGCTGACCCGGGAGGCGGTGGCGGGCCTGCTGACCCGGGAACTGGTGACGCTGCTGCGGGTACGGGCGGATTCCCCCGCCCTGCTGGTGGCGGTGGCGGAACGGATGCTATATAAATAGGAAAGGGGTTTGTTTTGATGCCGCAAGCCATCGCGGAAACGATATTCGATGTGTTTTATCTGGGCTTTGCCATCCTCACGGGGGTGACCATGCTCCTGCGGGGGGAAGGCCCCCTGGTGAAAAAGGCGGGGTGGATGACCTTCCTTTTGGGGGCGGGGGATTCCTTCCACCTGGTGCCCCGGTGCTGGGCCCTTTGGACCACCGGCCTGGAGGCCAACGCCGCCGCCCTGGGGTTTGGCAAGTTCGTCACCTCCATCACCATGACCGTCTTTTACCTGCTGCTCTACTACATCTGGCGGGACTACTACCGGGCGGGGGAGCGGCGGGTGCTGACGGCGGCTGTCTGGGGGCTGGCGGCGATGCGTGTCGCCCTTTGCCTGCTGCCCCAGAACCAGTGGCTCACCTACCGCCAGCCGCTGCTGTTCGGGGTGCTGCGCAACCTGCCCTTTGCGGCGATGGGGGTGCTGATTATCTACATCTTTGCCCAAAAGGGGAAGGAGACCGGGGACCGGACCTTCCGGCACATCCCCCTGGCGGTGGGGCTCTCCTTCGGGTTCTACCTGCCGGTGGTGCTGTTCAGCGGCGTTTTGCCGGCGGTGGGGGTGCTGATGATCCCAAAGACCATGGCCTATGTCTGGATCATCGTCATCTGCCGCCGGCTTTGGCGGCGGGAACAGAAAGGATAAGAGCCTAAATAGGCTTTAAGGAGGAACAAGAAAATGACCAAGCGTTACGCCAACTATGCCCTGGCCTACGCCCTGGCGGCCATGGCCGGCGGGGTGTTCTACCGGGAGTTCACCAAGTTCCAGCAGTTTACCGGCAAGACCACCCTCTCGGTGGTGCACACCCACTACTTCCTGCTGGGGATGTTCTTCTTCCTGCTGCTGATGCTGGCGGAAAAGAGCCTTTCCTTCTCCGGCAGCCGCGCCGCCAAGGCGGTGGTGACCTACCAGGCGGGGCTGAACATCACCGCCCTGGGGCTGCTGGCCCGGGGCCTTACCCAGGTGTGGGGCACCGCCCTCAGCCGGGGGATGGACGCCTCTCTCTCCGGTGTCTCTGGTATCGGCCACATCCTGATGGGGGTGAGCCTGGTGCTCATCCTGCTGGACATCCGCAAAAAGGCGGCGTGATTTTCCCCCCAAGGGACTTGGCAGGGGCCGTCGAATCGTGTTACAATAGTCAGGAAGGGACGTCCCGGGCCCGGCGGCGTCCCTTCCGAATCAAACGATGGCGGATGCTGGCCCAATGGCTTCCCGGCGGATCAAAAGGGGTGGACCGATGTTGCAGAAGATATTGGTGGTGGATGACGCGGAGTTGAACCGAGAGCTGCTCCACGATGTTCTGGCGGAGGAGTACCTGGTGGACACGGCGGAGGACGGCGCCCAGGCCCTGGAGAAGCTGGACGCCGACGCCCGGAACACGGCGGCGCTGCTGCTGGACCTGAACATGCCCCGGATGGACGGCTTCGCCGTGCTGGAGGAGATGGGCCGCCGGGGCTGGCTGCCCAAGATACCGGTGCTCATCATCAGCGGCGAATACTCCCCCGACGTGGAGACGCGGTGCTTCCAGCTGGGGGTCTCCGACTTCATCCACAAGCCCTTTGAGAGTTCCATCGTCAAAAACCGGGTGAAGAACTCCATCACCCTCTTCGCCTACAAGCGGCACCTGGAGCAGACGGTGGAGGAGCAGGCGGAGGCGCTGAAAAAGCAGAAGCAGATCATCCAGATACAGGCGGAGCAGCTGAAGGCGTCCGAGTCCTTCAACCGCCTGATGATGGAATACGAGGCGGCCATCATGGAGATGGAGACCCGGCTGAAGGTGCTGAACACCGAGTTTTCCCAGGCCTACAAGCGCAACCCCTTCGAATCCATCAAAAGCCGCCTCAAGTCCATCAGCAGCATCTACGAGAAGCTGGGCCGCCGGGGGCTGCCCATCACGGTGGAGAGCATCCAGGAGAACCTTGCCGACGTGGCGGGTCTGCGGGTCATCTGCTCCTTCCCCGACGACATCTACCGCCTGGCGGAACTGATCACCATGCAGGACGACATCACCCTGGTGCGGGAGAAGGACTATATCAAAAACCCCAAGCCCAACGGCTACCGCAGCCTCCACCTGATCCTGGAGGTGCCCATCTTCCTCTCCCGGGAGAAGAAGCAGATGAAGGTGGAGGTGCAGTTCCGCACCATCGCCATGGACTTCTGGGCCAGCCTGGAGCACAAGCTAAAGTACAAGCGGGACGTGGCCCACGCCACCGAGATCAGCCGCCAGTTAAAGGCCTGCGCCGATTCCATCGAGACGCTGGACTACCAGATGCAGCAGATACGGGACCAGATCTACCAAAACCGGGAGATCCCGTTTTAGGACCTGAAAGCCCCCCGCCGGGACGGCCGAAACGGCTTTCCCGGGCGGGGGGCTTTTTATTGTATGTTTGTCACACTGTCCCGATCTCGATGGTCTGGTGGGCATAGTATTCCTCCATCGACCCCAAGGCGATGACGTTCTCTCGCTGTTCCCAGGGGGCAGCGGCCCCGGCGAAGTCCGGGGTGCCGTGGCAACTGCCGACGCAGAGCATCTGCCGCTCCTGGGCCGGGGCGGTCCGCAGGTAGGCGTAGGGCGCCCCCCGCAGGTAGACCCGCACGTATTCCCCGGTGGAGCCGCAGCTGTATTGCAGGTACTGGCTGGTGGGCTCCTTCAGCAGCAGCCCCCCGTCCAGCGCCCCGGAGCGCAGGGGGATGACCCCCCGCTCCGGCTCCCACATCCGGGTCTGGCGGGTGAGGAGCCCGTCCTCCCGGCGCTCCAGCAGGGTCAGCGCCTCCGGCTGCTCCAGCCGCACCGCATAGTCTTCCGCCGTGGTCCCCGGGACAAAGGGGCACTGGAAGGCGGTGAGGAAGCCGCACCGGAAGTACATGGTCCGTTTGCCGTAGTTCAGCACCTTCATCCGGCTGGAGACACGGTTCTCCTTCAGGGCGTAGGTGGTTTTGACAGCGAAGCGGTAGGGGTAAAGGGCCTCGGTCTCCGGGGTGCTCTCCAGCCGCATACAGATGAGGCCGTTATCCTGGCAGACCAGCTTGTGCCGCAGCCGCATGGCGAAGCCGCCGGGCTCCATGGGGTAGGACCGCCCCTGGGTGGAAAGGGCGCCGCCCTCCAGGGGGCCGCAGGCGGGGAACAGCACCGGCGCCCGGTGGGCCCACACCGCCGGGTCCCCCTGCCACAGGTATTCCCGCCGGTTGGCCTTGTCCAGGATGGAGATGAGTTCCGCCCCCACCATCTCCACGTCCACCCGGAACCGGTTGTTTTCCATCGAAAGCATCATCGAGGCGCACCGTCCTTTCCCGGCCATCACCCCCCGGATGGGCCGCGTTCTCCAAAAAAGGCTCTCTTTTCGTCCTTCTTCCTTGCACTTTCCTTTTTAAGGTGTATAATAAATAGGTCACCTGTTATCATGGCATCTATCTTATACTTTTTTCCGGGATTTTTCTACTGCCAAAGGGCCGGATCACGGCCAAACGGTGAAATTTTACGGGAAATTTACATTCAGCCGGGGGCCCAGACCCTCGGGAAAGGGGAACTTATGGCGGGTATCATCACCACCATCATCAACGTCCGGGCTGTGCTGGAGGGCAAGGTCCGGGGCTGCAACCTGCGCATCAGCGAGGGGCGGGTCCAGGGCATCCTGCCCCCGGGGGACGCCTACGGCAGGGTCATCGACGGCCACGGGATGCTGGCTATCCCGGGCCTGATCGACGCCCACTTCCACGGGGCCATGGGCCTTTCCTTCGACACCGTTACCGAGGCCCGGGAGGTCCGGGTGCTGCGGGACTTCTGCGCCGCCCACGGGGTCACCTCCTTCCTGCCCGCCATCGGCGGCGGCAGCGAGGAGGATACCCTGGAGGCCGCCGCCGCCATCGGCAGCGCCAAAAAGCAGATGAACTGCCCCCAGATCGCCGGCATCCACCTGGAGGGCCCCTTCCTCGCCCCGGGCTGGCAAGGGGACGAGATCCCGGAGGAGCGGCTGCGGCTGCCCAGCTACTCCTTCTACCGCCGGGTCCAGGACGCCTCCGGGGGCATCGTCACCCGGGTCACCATCTCCCCGGAACTGCCCGGCGCCCCCCAGCTGACCCAGCGCCTCACCGGCGAGGGGGTGCGGGTGTTCCTGGGCCACACCGGGGCCGGGTACCAGCAGGTGATGGACTGCATCCAGGCGGGGGCGGTGGGCATCACCCACATCTTCCACCACACCGCCCCCATGAGCCGGGAGGAGCCGGGGCTGGTGGCCGCCGCCCTGGAGCAGGATGTCTTTTGCGAGGTGCTCTGTGACAGCAGCTGCACCCCGCCGCCGCTGCTGCGGCTGCTGCTGCGCGCCAAGGGGATGGCCCGCACCGCCGCCGTCACCGGCTGCACCGCCCCGGCCGGCCAGCCGGAGGGACTGTACCAGATCGGGGGCCGCAGCGCCGCCCTGCGGGACGGGGTCCTGGCCTTCCTGGAGGACGGCTGCTGGGCGGGCAGCGTCTGCACGGCGGAAAACGGCCTGCTGCAGCTGGCCGAGGCCAGCGGCCTCACCTTCGCCCAGTGCCTGCCCCTGTTCTCCGAGACACCGGCCCGGATGCTGGGCCTTGCCCACCGCAAGGGCAGCCTGGAGGTGGGCAAGGACGCCGATATGGTGTTCCTGGACAAGGCCAACCGGGTGCGGCTCACCATCTGCCAGGGGAACATCGTGTATGACGCGGCGGGCTAAATGAGTTGGAATAGGCAACCCCCGGCTTTGCCAGGGGTTGCTGTTCTCCCTCCGCCCCGTCCCCCACACCAACTTACCAGGAGGTATGGTATGATACCAGCGAATATCGACCGGCAGCTGCTGAAGGTCCAGAAGCCCGCCCGCTACTGCGGCGGGGAACCCGGCAGCGTCCAGAAGGACCGGGGGGAAGTGGACCTGCGGTTCGCCTTCTGCTTCCCCGATCTTTACGAGGTGGGGATGTCCCACCTGGGGATGAAGATACTTTACTCCCTCATCAACGCCCGGGAGGGGATGTGGTGCGAGCGGGTCTTTGCCCCGGACAGCGACTTTGAGGAGATCATGCGCCGGGAGAACATCCCCCTCTACGGCCTGGAGAGCTTCGACCCCATCCGGGAGTTCGACGTCATCGGTTTCACCCTCCAGTACGAGATGTGCTACACCACCGTTTTGAATATGCTGGACCTGGCGGGGCTCCCTGTCCGGGCGGAGGACCGGGGGGAGGACTGGCCCCTGGTCATCGGCGGCGGCCCCTGCGCCTGCGCCCCGGAGCCGGTGGCCGGCTTCTTCGACCTCTTCCAGCTGGGGGAGGGGGAGGAGCTGATGCTGGAGATGCTGGACCTCCTCCGCCAGGCCAAACGGGAGGGCCTTTCCAAAAGCCAGTTCCTCCGCCAGGCCGCCCGGATCCCCGGCATCTATGTCCCCTCCCTCTACGACGTGACCTACCGGGAGGACGGCGTCATCCAGGCGGTGACCCCCCGGGAGGGGGCTCCGGCCAGGGTGCAGAAGCGGATCGTGAAGGACCTGTCCGCCATGTTCTTCCCCGATGACTTTGTGGTGCCCTTTACCGAGGCGGTCCACGACCGGGCCATGGTGGAGGTGCTCCGGGGCTGCATCCGGGGCTGCCGCTTCTGCCAGGCGGGGTACATCTACCGCCCCTTCCGGGAGAAGGACCCGGAGGTGCTGGACCGGCAGGCCCGGACCCTCTGCGCCGCCACCGGGTACGAGGAGGTGTCCCTCACCTCCCTTTCCACCAGCGACCACAGCCGCCTGGAGCCGCTGATGGAGGCGATGCTCCCCTGGACCGGGGAGAAGAAGGTGAACATCGCCCTGCCCTCCCTGCGGGTGGACAACTTCTCCCCCCGGCTGCTGGAACTGGTGCAGAAGGTCCGCAGAAGCGGCCTTACCTTCGCCCCGGAGGCGGGGAGCCAGCGGCTCCGGGACGCCATCAACAAAAACGTCACCGAGGAGGAGGTGCTGGCCACCGCCCGCACCGCCTTTGCCGGGGGCTGCACCTCCATGAAGCTGTACTTTATGATGGGCCTGCCCACCGAGACCCCGGAGGACATAGACGCCATGCTGGAACTGGCCCAGAAGGTGGTGGACCTCTACTACCGCATGCCGGACAAGCCCAAGGGCCGGGGGGTGCAGGTGACCATCAGCGTGGCCTGCTTCGTCCCCAAGCCCCATACCCCCTTCCAGTTCGAGCCCCAGGACAGCCTGGAGCAGTTCCGGGAGAAGCAGAAGCGGCTGCTGGAAAAGGTGAGCAGCAAAAAGATACGGATCAACTACCACGACGCCGCCACCAGCCGGGTGGAGGCGGTGCTGGCCCGTGGGGACCGCCGCCTGGACCGGGTGGTGGAGGCGGTGTGGCGGGCCGGGGGCAACCTGGAGGGCTGGGACCAGCACTTCTCGGTGGAGCGATGGGACGACGCCCTGGCCCAGGCGGGGCTTTCCGCCGATTTCTACGCCTGCCGCCGCCGGGACTACGGCGAGGTGCTGCCCTGGGACCACCTGGACTACGGTCTTGCCAAGGATTTCCTCATCCGGGAGGACAAAAGGGCCTGGGCGGACACCACCACCGAAAACTGCCGCCGCCGCTGCTCCGGCTGCGGGGCCAACCGATTGCTGGGAGGTGCTTGCTTTGAAGCTGATACGGGTGTTCTTTGAGAAAAGGGACCGGGCCAAGTACATCTCCCACCTGGACCTGACCCGGTGCATGACCCGGGCCTTTGCCCGCACCGCCATCCCCGTCTGGTTCACCGAGGGGTTCAACCCCCACATCTATATGACCTTCGCCCTCCCCATCCCCCTGGGGTTTGAGGGGGCCCGGGAATCCTTCGACTTCAAACTCCAGGAGGACGACTTTCCCCTGGAGCAGGTGAAGGAGCAGCTGAACGCCGCCCTCCCCCCGGACATCCGGGTGCTAGAGGCAGCCCCGGCGGTGAACAAGCCGGAGGCCATCGCCTGGGCGGACTACCGCGTCCAGATATTCGACCCCGCCGGCGCCGCCGCCCTGGAGCGGGACTGGGAGGACCTGTTGGCCCAGCCCGCCATCCCGGTGGAGAAGAAAACCAAGCACCGGGTCCAGCAGCTGGACCTGCGGCCGATGATCGCCGAACGCTCCCGCCAGGGGGAGGGGGACTGTCTGACCCTGGAACTGCGGCTGCCCGGGGGGGCGGCCATGAACCTGAACCCCAACCTGCTGCTGGAGGCCCTTTGGCGGCAGCGGGGCGGGGAAGCGGAGTATGTCCGGGTGCTGCGCACCGCCATCCTCACGGCGGAGCGGGAGCCCTTTGCATAGGGATAAAAGGAGGAAGGACAAGTCATGGGACTGTTTGACCGGCTGTTTGGCAAGAAGGAGAAGGCGGACTGGAGCAAGGCGGTCCGCAGCCAGCCCAACCTGGGGGAGAAGCTGAGCCTCCTCTCCCTGGCGGAGGGGGAGGAGACCATCCTGCCCAAGGAGCCACAGAAGGAGTACACCATCGACGGCCAGCCGTCGGAGGAGTGGAAGCTGGTGCTGATGAAGCGCACCCGGAAGGGGAAGTGCTTCGGCGTCGGCCACGCCGACTACGCCAGCGCCCTGGAGAAGCTGGCCCCCTACATCCTGGACCAGGACAAGACCTCGGTGCTGGTCCGGGCCCTCACCGGAGAGGAACTGGTGGGGCTCATCGAGGTCTGGGGCAAGCGCCCCAGCTACTACCCCCATGTGGCTCCCCTGCCGGACAAGATCGGGGAGGAGATCCAGCGCACCTTCCAGTCGGCGGTGGAGGTGTTCGGCATCAGCGACCCTGCCAACGGCGAGGTCATCGCCCGGGAGGTCCGGGAGCGGGCCGATCACATCCTGGAAACAGGGGAACTGCCGGAGGGCTGCAAGGACCTGGCGGACGCGGCGGTATCGCTGGGGGTGCTGTTCGGCCAGGCCCTCTGCATCGGCCGTGACTGGGAGTGGGGCGCCTTCGGGGACAGCCCGGAGAAGGTCATCTTCGGGGTCATTTCCCCCGGGAAGAACTTCTGCAACGCCCCCATGCCCTACCTGCTGCGCATCCTCCAGGGCAAGAACACCGGCCTGGACGGCAAAAACGACAACACGGTGCTGCTGCTGTACAATATGCTGGAAACGATCGACCTCCAGCCGGAGGAAAAGACCCACTTCCCGGTGGCGTGAGAAAGGTGGAGCGCAAGATGGAACTGGAACGCCCGTACTATCAGGACACCGGCCGCAGGCCCGCCCTGCACTACGCCATCATTGGGGCCAGGGGGGAGGAACTGCGTGTCTCCCGCTCCCGGCACCACGTCCAGGAGATGCCGGAGGGGCTGGGGATATACGGCCTCCGGCGGCCGGAGAACAGCGACCGGATGGACGAACTGCTGGGCGGGTCGCTGGGCAAACTGCTGGAGGAGCGGGACCCCGCCCTCTACCAAAGGGCCAAAGAGGCCCAAAGCTGGATGCTGCTCCAGGGTGAGGTTCAGAAGGACGATACCCTGGACTACCTTTCCAACGCCATCGGCTTTGTCCAGGCGGCGGTGGAGACCGGGGCGGTGGCGGTGCTGGACCTCCAGGCCCTGGAACTCTACTCCCCGGAGGTGTGGCAGGAGCAGGTGTTTTCCGGCAGCCATCACCCCTACTGCCATGTCTACGCCATGGTCTCCCCCGAGCCGGAGGGCACCTTCTGGCTCCACACCCGGGGGATGCGCAAGTTCGGCAGGCCGGACATCGGGATGGAAGGCGTACCCAAGAAGGAACTGGAACGGGCCATGGCGGTGATCGACCAGATGATCTTCCACGAGGCCCGAGGGGCGGTCTTTTCCCGCCCGGTCAAGCTGCACCTCTCCGCCGGCAGGGCCTGTACCGTCTTCCCCCGGCTGGCCGGCGACCTGGAGGACTGTGACTACAACAATGAGCACTACCACCTCCGGTGGGAGGAGTGCGAATTCGAGGGGGAGAACCGGAGCAGGAACAAGAAGGGATAGAAAAAAAGGCTCAAAAAGCCACTTTTCATAAAAATTTTCCTTGCATTCCCACTCTCCCCGTGGTATAATATCGGGGCATGAGAACCGCCGGGGCATCCCCGCGGGTTTTGATGATGGCCCGGATACCGGGCCAAACAGTCAAACCGGACAGTCCGCTGCCGCAAAAACAGGCATGAATGACCGGATATTTTTAAGGAGGAACTTATGGACGCTTTGAAACTCATTTCCGACGGCTGCCTCAAGGCAGACGCCCCCAAGGTGGAGGTCGGCGACACCGTGCGTGTCCAGGTCCGCATCAAGGAGGGCGAGAAGTCCCGTCTCCAGGCTTTTGAGGGCACCGTGATCGCCAAGAAGCACGGCGGCATCAACGAGACCTTTACCGTCCGCCGCATGTCCCACGGCGTGGGGGTGGAGCGTGTTTTCCCTGTGCATTCCCCCAACGTGGACAAGGTGGAACTTATCCGCAAGGGCCGGGTGCGCCGCAGCAAACTCTACTACCTCCGTGACCGTGTCGGCAAGGCCGCCAAGGTCAAGGAAGCCATCCGCTAAAACCGAACAGAGAGCAAGGGAAAGGGGACAGGGTGCTGTCCCCTTTTGTCTTAGGAGCAATTCGTAAAGAGTTAGAAAGGAGCATCCCCAAATGGACCTGACAAGATTTGAAAAATTCCGGGAGGGCCTTGCCGCCCATCTGCCGGGGGCGGTGAGCCAGATACTGGGCAAAGAGAAGGGCAGCGACTTCTGCGAGATCGGCTTTATCACCACCGATGACCTTTACGGCTGCTTCATCACCTGGGATACCAGCGGCTGCATCGACGAGTATTTCGACTGGGACCAGCAGCTGGAGCCGGAGACCGATTTCCTCTACCAGCCCCTGGTGGAGGTGGTGGACGCCTGCAAGGACATCGACCTCTGCACCGCCTCCCCGGAAAAGTGGGAGTTCGTCAAGGGCTTTCTGTCGGTGCTGGAGGGGGCCGTCAAGGCCCTGCCGGATGAGGTCTTTGAGGAAAACGGCTTTGCCCGGGAGGATATCCTTTTCTTCGCCACCATGTCCGACGGGGACTATGTGGAGGAGATGATGAACACCTCGCTGCGCAGCTTCAACAGCATGGAGACGATGGAGATCTACGAACTGTAAGAGCAACGAAAAGGAGGCGGTCCCATGGAGCCGGAGGATATGGACATCGAGGCGCTGATGGACCCGGGATCGGACACCCTGACCCGGGAACAGTCCTATTCCCTCAGAAACTCCCTGCGGGACCTGCTGCTGGTGCTGCTGGCGGCGCTGCTGCTGGCGGGGGGCTCGATGTTTTTTGTCCGGGCCTCCCTGGTGCGGGGCAGTTCCATGGAACCCACCCTCCTGGACGGGGATTGCATCCTGGTGTGGATGGCCGGCGGCCAGGGGCCGGAGCGCGGCGACCTGGTGGCCATCCGGGCCAGGGACAAGGAGGGCAAGCACCTCATCAAGCGGGTCATCGCCAAGGGCGGGGACACGGTGCAGATCGACTTTGAGGGCGGGCTGGTGTTCGTCAACGGCCAGCGGCTGGAGGAGCCTTATCTTACCGAGACCACCCACCTGGAGGGGGATGTCCAGTTCCCGGTGACGGTGCCGCCGGACTGCTTTTTTGTGCTGGGGGACAATCGCAACCATTCCCAGGACAGCCGCAGCAGCACCCTGGGCTGCGTCCCCCGGGGGGACATCGAGGGCAGGGCCTTTTTCCGCTTCGCCCCCCTGGAGCGGTTCGGGCCTATTGAATGAAAAGGAGGGAGACCCTATGGCAGAGATCGTCCCGGTGCAGTGGTTCCCCGGCCATATGGCCAAGACCCGCCGCCTGATGCAGCAGAACCTGCGGCTGGTGGACCTGGTGGTGGAACTGACCGACGCCCGCATCCCCCAAAGCAGCCGCAACCCGGAGATCGACCGGATCATCGGCAGCAAGCCCCGGATGCTGATGCTGAACAAAAGCGATTCCGCCGACGAGCAGGAGACCCGCCGGTGGCTGGGCTGGTACCGGGAGCGGGGCATCCCCGCCATCCCGGCGGATTGCCGCACCGGCCGGGGGCTGGGCCAGTTCCTGCCCACCGTCCGCCAGGTGCTGGCCGACCAGATCGCCCGGTGGGAGCAGAAGGGGATGGCGGGGCGGCCCATCCGCATCATGGTGGTGGGCATCCCCAACGTGGGCAAATCCTCCCTCATCAACCGCCTGGCGGGGAACAAACGGGCCAAGGTGGAGGACCGCCCCGGCGTCACCCGGGGCAAGCAGTGGGTCACCCTGAACGGCGGGGTGGAGCTGCTGGATATGCCCGGCGTCCTCTGGCCCAAGTTCGACGACCCCCTGGCGGGGGAGCGGCTGGCCTTTGTGGGCTCGGTGAAGGATGAGGTGATGGATATCGAGCACCTGGCGGTGCGCCTGCTGGAGGTGCTGGCCCCCCGGGAGGGGGAGAAGCTGGCCGCCCGGTACCACCTGGACCTTTCCCCGGCGGAGATGGCCGGGGCCGACCCCTTCCAGCTGCTGGAGGCCATCGGCAAAAAGCGGGGGATGCTGCTGCCCGGCGGGGCGGTGAACACCGAGCGGGCGGCCATCACGGTGGTGGATGAGTTCCGGGGGGGCCTGTGGGGCCGCATCACCCTGGAGCCCTGCCCGGCGGGGAAGGGGGAGTAGCGCCATGGAGAAGCAGAACGACGCCCTCTGGGAGTTCGACCGGGCCTTTGGCGTCCCCCTCTGCGGGGTGGACGAGGCGGGGCGGGGCCCCCTGGCGGGGCCGGTGTTCGCCGCCTGCGCCGTCCTAAAGCCGGGGGCGGAGATCCCCTGGCTCAACGATTCCAAGAAACTCACCGAAAAGCGCCGGGAGGCCATCTTCCGGGATATCCTGGAAAACGGCAAGGCCTGGTTCGGCATCGGGACGGCCAGCCCCGCCGAGATCGACCGGCTGAACATCCTCCGGGCCACCTGCCTTGCCATGAACCGGGCCTATGCCGCCATGCTGGAACAGGGCCTGCCGGGGGAACTGCTCCCGGCGCTGGCCCTGGTGGACGGCAACCGGGACCCGGGGCTGCCCCTGGCCACCCAGACGGTGGTGAAGGGGGACGGCAAGTCCGCCGCCATCGCCGCCGCCTCGGTGCTGGCCAAGGTGAGCCGGGACCGGTATATGCTGGAACTGGCAGCCCAGTACCCCCAGTACCAGTTCCAGCGGCACAAGGGCTACCCCACCAAGCTGCACTATGAACTGCTGGAAAAGCACGGCGTCTCCCCGGTCCACCGCCGCTCCTTCCTGAAGAAGCGGAAGGAAACGGCGGAGGAAGGTTGACCGGGGAAAAGACCCCCGCCCAGCGGGCCGGCAGGGCGGGGGAGGACTACACCGCCGGGTGGCTCCGCCGCCAGGGGTACCGGATACTGGCCCGGAACTGGCGCTGCCGCCAGGGGGAGGTGGATATCATCGCCCAGACAGGGGAGACGGTGGCCTTCGTGGAGGTGAAAGCCCGCCGCCCCGGGGCAATGGTCTCCCCGCTGGAGGCGGTGGACCGGCGCAAGCAAAAGAAGCTGGTGATGGCCGCTACCGCCTGGCTCTCCGCCACCGGGAGCGGCCTCCAGCCCCGGTTCGACGTGGCGGCGGTGACGCTGGAGGAATGCCGGGGCCGGGAACTCGTCAGCGGCTTTGACTATTACGAATCGGCATTCAGTACATAAGAAAGGGTGGAGAAGATGCGGGACCCGGAGGAGCGGAAGAAGTTCTGGACCGTTGTTGGCGTTTTTGCGGCAGGGACGCTGGCCGTGCTGCTGGTGCCGGTGGTGTTCCATATCGTTTTGTAAGGGAGAATTGTCATTATGGAAAAACTGCGTTTTCTGGACCTGCACTGTGACACCATCACCCGGGAGCGGGGCAGCGTCCCGGCGGATGACCGCTATGACCTGGGTCCCGACCAGGCGGGGGAGGTGAGCCTGGTGGACAACGGCTTCCATATCGACCTGCACCGGCTGCCGGGGGACTGGGACTGGTGCCAGACCTTTGCCCTCTTCATCCCCGACCAGTACCGGGGCCAGGCGGCGCTGAACTACTACCACCGCTGCGCCGGGGCATTCCGGCGGCAGATGGAACTGCATAGCGGCATCATCCGCCAGGTGAGGGGCCCGGCGGAACTGGAGGAGACCCTTGCCCGGGGCCTCCGGGGGGCCATCCTGGCGGTGGAGGGGGGCGCCGCCCTGGGGGGCAGGCTGGACAGCCTGGACCGGCTGTGGCAGGACGGGGTGCAGATGATGACCCTCACCTGGAACGGCGTCAACGAGATCGGCAGCGGCAGCGACGACCCCGGGATGCCCCTCACCCCCTTCGGCAGGGAGGTGGTGGCCCGGATGGAGCAGCTGGGGATGGTGGTGGATGTCTCCCACCTCAACGACCCCGGCTTCTGGGACGTGGCCCGGGTGGCCCGTCGGCCCTTTATCGCCACCCACTCCGACAGCCGGGCGGTCTGCGGCCACAGCCGCAACCTCACCGACGACCAGTTCAAGGCCATCCGGGACGCCGGGGGCATCGTTGGCATCAACTTCTGCACCATGTTCCTGGCCCCGGTGGAGGAGGGCTGCCGGGAGGTCTCCCCCGGCCAGCTGATGGCCCATGTCCTCCACTTCCTAGACCTCCACGGGGAGGACACGGTGGCCCTGGGCTCCGACTTTGACGGCACCACCCTGCCGGCTTTCCTGGAGGACGCCACCAGCCTTCCCGTCCTCCGGGAACTGATGCTGTCGGCGGGGCTGGGGGAGCGGCTTACCGACAAGATCTGCTTCCAAAACGCCCTGGACTTCTGGAAGCGGTACCAAGAGACCGCCCTGTGAGGTGAGAGAGATGGTATTATACAGGCCGGTGGGTACGGCGGAACTGCGGCTCATCGAGGAGAGCGGCTGGCGGGAGTACCCACCCCGGCTGCCGGAGCAGCCCATCTTTTACCCGGTGCTGGAGGAGGGATACGCAGCGGAGATCGCCTCCCGCTGGAACGCCAAGACCGGGGACGGCAAGGGCTATGTCACCCGCTTTGAGGTGGAGGATGAGTACGCAGGGCACTTTGCGGTCCACACCGTGGGAGCCGCCCGCCACCGGGAACTTTGGGTCCCGGCGGAGGAACTGGAGGAATTCAACCGCCATATCTTGGGGGCCATCCAGGTGGTCCGGGAGTTTGGCGGGGAGGAAAAAGGAGACAGAAGATGAAAAAGTGGCTGGATGAGGAATACGAGTTTCAGGTGGAGGTCACCGGCTACCTCCATGGGGACACCCCGGAGCGATACTGCCGCAACGGCGAGGAGATCGGTGACGTCTACCGCTGCACCTACGGCTGTCCGGTGAACGGGGAGGGCTGCGGCATCTGCTCCAAGGTGATGCTGACCCTTTTTCCCCTGATGGAGACGGTGCGGGGCGGCGGCGACCTGACCAGGGTGGGCGGCGAAAGCAAGTACACAAAGACCATCGTCTGCCCCGACGGCTGCGTCATCTTCCGCCTTACCGCAAAACCCCTGGGGGGCGGCAACCCTTTTATAGACAGAGCATTTGGCGAATTTCCGGGTGAGGAGGAGTTGTCGTGATCGACAGGACCAAAAAATACTGGACCGGGGACAGCCCGGAGGATATCGGCCAGTACCTCCGGCTCTACGCCGAGGAGCCGGGGCTGGAGGTAAAGCCGGTGGTCTGCCACGGCTGCGGCGGCGACGCCTTTGAGGTCCGGTGTGACGCCAACGAAGGGGTCATCCAGGTGAAGTGCGCCGCCTGCGGCGCCAAAAGGGTCCTCCTGGACGGGGAGGAATACTGGGAGAACGCCCGTCCCCGGCTGCGCAGGTGCCGGGTCTGCAAGGAGAGCAAGACCTTCCAGGTCCGGGCGGGCTTCCTGCGCCGGGAGGACGGCGATGTCCGCTGGGTCTACATCGGGGAGCGGTGTACCGCCTGCGGCACCCTGGGGTCTTTTTTGGACTGGAAGGTGAACTACGGCCCCACCGACCAAATGGAAAAGAATCTGTGAAATCAGGAAAGAGGGATACACCATGAACTATACCAGCACAAGGGACAGCAGCCTGAGGGTCACCGCCCAGGAGGCCATCGTCCAGGGCATCGCCCCCGACGGGGGACTGTTCGTCCCGGTGGAGATGCCATCCCTCACCGAGGAGGACCTGGCGGCCCTGTCCGGGATGACCTACACCCAGCGGGCGGTGTGGGTCCTGTCCCGGTTTTTGACCGATTGGACGGCGGAGGAACTTGCCGCCGCCGTGGAGGCCGCCTACGGGGAGCGGTTCGAGGAAGGGGACCCCGCCCCTCTTTCCCGGCTGGAGGAGGGGAAGTACCTGCTGGAACTGTGGCACGGCCCTACCTGCGCCTTCAAGGACATGGCCCTCCAGCTGCTGCCCAAGCTGCTGCCGGCAGCGGCCAAAAAGAGCGGCTGCCGGGAGGAGATCGTCATTCTGGTGGCCACCTCCGGGGATACCGGCAAGGCCGCCCTGGAGGGCTTTATGGACGTCCCCGGCACCCGCATCCTGGTCTTTTACCCCCAGGAGGGGGTCAGCCGGATGCAGAAGCGCCAGATGACCACCCAGCGGGGGGACAACGTGGCGGTCACCGGCATCCGGGGCAACTTCGACGACGCCCAGACCGGGGTGAAGGCCATCTTCGGGGATGAGGAATTGGCGGCGGAACTGCGGGAGAAGGGCTTCTCCCTCTCCAGCGCCAACTCCATCAACTGGGGGCGGCTGGTGCCCCAGATCGTCTACTACATCAGCGCCTACTGCCAGCTGCTGGCGGACGGGGAGATCGCGGCGGGGGAGCAGGTGAACTTCTGCGTCCCCACCGGCAACTTCGGCAACATCCTGGCCGGGTACTACGCAAAGCAGATGGGGCTGCCGGTGAAGCGGTTCCTCTGCGCCAGCAACCGGAACAACGTCCTCACCGACTTTATCGCCACCGGGCGGTACGACCGGAACCGGGCCTTTTTCACCACCACCTCCCCCTCTATGGATATCCTCATCTCCAGCAACCTGGAGCGGCTGCTCTACCTCCTCACCGGCAAAAACGACGCCGAGACCCGGGAGAAGATGGATTCCCTCCGCCGGACCGGCGTCTACCAGCTGGACCAGAGGGAACTGTCCGCCCTGCAAGAGGAGTTCTCCGGTGGCTGCTGCGACGACCGGCAGGCGGCGGACACCATCCGGCAGACCTTCGAGAGATACTCCTACCTCTGCGACCCCCACACCGCCGTGGCGGTGAAGGTGTGGGAGGACTACCGGAAGGAGACCGGCGACGGGACCAAGACGGTGATCCTCTCCACCGCCAGCCCCTACAAGTTCGCCGACACGGTGCTGGCCGCCCTGGGGCAGCCGGTGCCGGAGGACGACTTTGACCGGCTGGAGGCGCTGGAGAAACTCTCCGGCCTCCCCGCCCCCGCCGCCCTGACGGGTCTGAAGGACGCCCCCTGCCGTTTCCCGGAGGTCTGCGGCGCCGGGGAGATGGGGGAGCGGGTGCGGAAATTCCTGGGACAGAGGGAGGCGCAGTAGCATGGGGATTTTAGACCGGATGCGGCACAAAAAGAGCGTCCCCGCCCCCTCGGCCACCGAGGAAAAACCTGGGCGAACCCTGGCGGAGGACATCCCCGTCGCCGCCGACTGGGTGGCAAACGCCCTGAACTCCTCCGGCTACCGGGCCGACTACACCCTGGAGAGCATGAAGGAACTGGACCGCTTCTTTGACCAGCAGAGCGGCCCCGGCGGCATCCTCTCCCGGAACCGGGGACAGATCCTGTTCGGCCTGGGGGCCTATGTGGGGCAGACGGCCATCCGGCTGTACGGCGGCAGCTGGCAGACCGACGACAACGACCCGGAGGGTGAGGTCACCATCGCGGTGGAACTGGAAAACGGCACCCGGATATGGCCGGTGGTCCGGTGCATGAAGCGCTGCAAGCTGGGGGCGGAGGAAAGCCTTTTCGCCTATTTGATGGTATTGGGGGAGAAAAGACAGGGGGATTCGGAATGAAACTCATCATTACCGACCTGCAAGACCTCCCCTTCCGGGTGGAAGGGGAGCACCAGGTCATTGGCCCCGGCGGCGGGCCGCTCCACCCCTGCACCGGCTGCTTCGGCTGCTGGGTGCGGCCCCCCGGCCGGTGCGTCATCCCGGACGGGTACCAGAACACCGGCATCGCCATGAGCCGTTGTGACCGGCTCATCCTGGTCAGCCGCTGCTGCTACGGCAGCCTCAGCCCCTTTGTCAAGGGGGTGCTGGACCGGGCCATCTCCTACGTCCACCCGGACTTTGTGTTCCGGGACGGGGAGATGCACCACAAGCGCCGGTACCAGGACCGCTTCACCCTTTCCGCCTGGTTTTACGGGGAGGACATCACCGGGGCGGAGCAGGAGACGGCCCGGGGTATCCTCGCCGCCAACGCCCTCAACTATGACACGGCGGTGGGGGAGGTCCGGTTTTTCCCCTCCCCCGAGGGGATGAAGGAGGTGGCGCTGTGAAGGCGGTATTTATCGACGCCAGCCCCAAAAGGAAGGACAGCACCAGCGGCGTCCTGCTGAACGCCCTGGAGAGCCGCCTTCCCGCTGGGGTAGAGGTGGTAAGACTGGGCCTCCACGCCGGGGAGGTCCCGGCGGAGGTCCCGGAGGCCCTGACCGGGGCGGGGGCGCTGGTCTTTTCCTGCCCCCTTTATGTAGACGCCCTGCCCTCCCACCTGCTGTCCTGCCTGGAGCAGCTGGAAAAAGCGGGGGAGCGCCCCGGGCCGGTGGTCTACGCCCTGGTGAACTGCGGCTTTTACGAGGGGGCCCAGGCGGATCATGCCCTGGAGGTGTTCCGAAACTGGTGCGCCAAAGCGGGCCTTGCCTGGGGCGGGGGCCTTGGCATCGGGGGCGGCGGGGCCATCCAGGGGCTGCCCGCCACCGGGAAGGGCCCCATGGCCCCTGTCTGCCGCGCCCTGGGGGAACTGGGGGAGCGGCTCTCCCGCCGGGAGACCGGTGCCAACGCTTATCTGTCCATCGCCTTCCCCCGGATGCTGTACCGGCTGGCCGGCCAGCTGGGCTGGCGGCAGCAGATCCGCAGGAACGGGGGCCGGGCCGCCGACCTGGGACAGCGGCCCCAATAAAAAAAGCCCCCCGGCGGGGGGCGTGCCGCCTCACTCCATCTCGAAGGTGTCGCAGATGGTGTCGGAGCAGCAGTTGGCGAACCGGGGGCCCACCCGGATGTTCCGGGCGGTACAGTGGTTCTGCTTGTCGTTGTGCTTGCAGTTCACCACGTCGCACCGGACGCACTGGATGCACTCCTGGCCCTGGATCAGCTGGTGGCCCTCCTTGCAGTCCTTTGGCATGTTTGAATCCCTCCCTTCGGGTGGGAGTATGCCCGTCCCGCCACCCCTCCAAACATCTTTTATAAAAAAGGAGTTGTCCCCATGTCTGTCTACACCATCGGCGACCTGCACCTCTCCCTGGGGGACCCCTCCAAGACCATGGAGGTGTTCCGGGGCTGGCAGGACTACCAGCGGCGGCTGGAGGAGAACTGGCGGGCGGTGGTCCGCCCGGAGGACACGGTGGTGCTGGCGGGGGATATCTCCTGGGCCATGCACCTCAGCGGCACCGGGCCGGACTTCCGCTTCCTGGACTCCCTCCCCGGCAAAAAGCTGCTGGTGAAGGGCAACCACGACTACTGGTGGACCACCCGGGCCAAAATGGAGGGTTTTTTTGCCCGGGAAGGTCTAAACTCCCTTTTTATCCTCCATAATAATTCGGTGATGGCCGGCGGGGTCTGGCTCTGCGGCAGCCGGGGGTGGCTGTTCGAGGGCAGCGACAAATACGATCCCCTGGTGGTGGCCCGGGAGGAGGGGCGCATCCGCCGCGCCCTGGAGACGGTGCCCCCGGGGGAGGAGAAGATACTCTTTCTCCACTACCCCCCCATCTATGGCGGGCAGGTGATCCCGGAGTTCTTCGGGGCCATGGCCGACCACGGGGTGCGGGAATGCTACTATGCCCACCTCCACGGCGGCGGGGCGGCGGGGGCCTTCCGGGGGGAGCACCAGGGGGTCCGGCTGCGGCTGGTCTCGGCCGATGTCCTTAAATTTACCCCGTTTTTGGTGCGATAGTTTACAGTTTGCTTATAGATTTGCCCCGGGATATGTGCTATAATGTCGGCGCCAGCATTGTCAGGGTAATTTTACGAAAAATTTGGGGCGATGGCATTCTTTTGGCTGGAGTTTTGGTGGGACCTGTGATATAATATCTTCTATTGGCCCTCCCCCGGCGGGCGGGCCGCAAAGAAATCAAAAATCAGAGTTTATCTGAATAAGCATCTGGAGGAAGTAACATGAAACTGCTCAGGAACGACAAGCTGGAGACCAACCTTTTTGAACTGGAGATCCGGGTGGAGGGCGACGAGTGGAAGGCGGGCATCGACCGTTCCTTCCGCAAGAACGCCGGCAAGCTGAACATCCCCGGCTTCCGCAAGGGCAAGGCTCCCCGCGCCATGGTGATGAAGATGGTAGGGGAGGACTACTTCTACGAGGACGCCGTCAACATGACCTACTCCGACGCCTACGAGAAGGCCCTGGAGGAGGCCGGTCTGGAGCCGGTGGACCGGGCCGACGTGGAGCTGAAGGAGGTAAACGGCGAGGGCTACACCTTCATCGCCAAGGTCACCTGCCGTCCCGAGGTCACCCTGGGCCAGTACAAGGGCCTGGAGGGGACCCGCCCCGACAGCACCGTCACCGATGAGGAGGTCCAGGGTGAACTGGACCGGATGGCCGACCGCAACAGCCGCCTGGTGGACGTGGATGACCGCCCCGCCGCTGACGGCGACACCACCGAGATCGACTTTGAAGGCTTCCTGGACGGGGTGGCCTTCCCCGGCGGCAAGGGGGAGAAGTACACCCTGGTGCTGGGCTCCCATCAGTTCATCCCCGGCTTCGAGGAGCAGATCGTGGGCCACAGCGTGGAGGAGGAGTTTGAGATCGGCGTGAAGTTCCCCGAGGACTACCACGAGGAGACCCTTAAGGGCAAGGACACCACCTTCAAGATCAAGCTGCTGAGCATCAAGAAGAAGGAGGTCCCCGCCCTGGACGACGAGTTCGCCAAGGATGTCAGCGAGTTCGA
>CAJUFR010000005.1:31685-82366 GCA_910585525.1 uncultured Angelakisella sp. | reverse complement strand
GAACCTAAGCGACCGACGCCTTTGGCCGTCCGGGTCCAGGGCGTAGCCCTGGTCGTTCTTTGCCTTCTTTCTGTCGATACAGAAAGAAGGGCCCCGCCGGCGAGGCGGTCGAAGAGATGCCTCATAAAATAACAGAAAAAGGCATGGGGAGGAACGAGACCCAAAAAGGCACAGAAAGGACCCAGCCCAACCCTCCTATTCCTCCTCCTCAGAGCCCCCAAACTCATCCTCAACCTCAAAATCATCTTCAACCTCCGGGTACCCCCCCACCGCCGCCAGAGCCTCCTGGAAAGCAGCATCAATATCCAGCCCAAAGGGAACAGTATTGAGGATAGACCCCGGGTCGTCCAGAAGCTGCCGGTAGGCCCGGGTCCTGACCTTTTTGCACTCCCGGTCCCGGGACCAGCGGAGGTAGGAGAACATGTAGCTGTCGTGGAGTTCCTTCCAGCTGGAGAAGCTGGCCTGGATGGCCTTGGCCACGGAACAGGAATAGGCCAGCAGCTGCCACCGGGGGATGTACCCAGCGATGTAGCCGTAGCCCAGCACCATCATGGCCCGGCCCAGCTGCCAGCCGTCCCGTCCCTCCTTGCCGGTGGACAGCAGGTGGTTCAGGGTCTGGATCAGCGTCCCTGTCCCGTGGATGTCCCAGGAGTCCTTTAGGATGTTGATGGCCAGGCGCTGCTGCCGCTTGGTGAAGGGGTAGCCCCCGGCGTAGCGAAAATCCCCGTCGATGTGGGTCCCGCCGGCGATGTAGGGGGCGTAGGCCGCCAGCAGCCACCTTTCGTACTGGGAGCGGACCAGGTTGTCCTCCAGGATGGGGCTTTGGTCCCACTTGCAGACGCCCAGGGCGGTGGGCTGGTCCTCCGGGGTGCGCCGCAGCTTGCGGTAGTCCACCTCCCCCTGCTGCTGCTCCCGCAGCCGGAAGGCGGTGAGTTCCCGCCGGTCCCCCCAGCTGATGGTGGCGTGGGAGTTGAGCAGGTACCCGTAGGCGAAGCCGACAAAAAACTCCCCCGCCCCCTCCAGCGTCATCTCCTCCCCATCCTGGTCCACCACGGTGTACCGTGTTTTTTTGGAGAGATACCGCCGGGAGAGGTCCTCCCTGTAGATGCCCACAATGGCGTCACGCTTCATGGCCTTGCCGGGGAACACCAGCCAGTCCTCCCCCATCCAGATGTCCAGCACGCCGTAGAGCCGCTGCCGGATGCCCCCGGACAGCACCTCCAGCGCCTCCCCCGCCTGGTCGGGGCGGAGGTACCGGGCGGCGGACCTTTTCAGCCGGGCGGGGAACAGCAGCAGCGCCGCCAGCCGGGCCAGAAACCAGCCGGTGGTGACGAAAAAGGCCACCATCAGGACGGCGGTGAGCCCTCCCATCAGGATGGGGTGGGCCTTGGAGAAAGCCTCCCCGGGGCCGTAAAAGTATTCGATGGCCCCCAGGCAGAGGGCCCAGGTCCCGGCGGTCCAAAGGGCGGCGGACAGCAGCCCCCCGGCGAAGTACCGGCGCTGCTCCCGGATGATGGGGTAAGACATGACAGTGACCTCCTTATTAAATTCCAATAAATGCCAAAATGGCCCGGGCGGGGGGATGATCCCCTGCCCAGGCGCTTTTTTACGCTGTTATCCCTCTATCTCCTCCAGCACCGGCTGGGGCTGGGTCTCCCGCTGGTATACCGCCATCTCGTGGCGGAGGCGCTTTGCCAGCGCCGGGGTGAAGGCCCCGGGGAGGAGACGCCACTTCCAGTTTTCCCCCAGGGTGGAGGGGGTGTTCATCCGGGCCTCTCCCCCCAGCCCCAGAACGTCCTGGAGCTGCATCACCGCCAGGTCGGCGGCGGAGGCCCAGGCGGAGCGCATCATCCCCCAGTGCCAGCCCTCGGCCTCGGTGAGGCGCAGGTATTCCTTGGCGTAGGCCACGTCCTTTTCCGGGGCGGAGGCCATCCACCCCTGGATGGTGTCGTTGTCGTGGGTCCCGGCGTAGACCACGCAGTGCCGGGGGTAGCAGTGGGGGAGGTAGTCGCTGCCGGTGTCCCGGCTGTCGAAGGCGAACTCCAGCACCTTCATGCCGGGGTAGCCGGTCTCCCGGAGCAGCTGCTTCACCGAATCGGTCAAAAAGCCCAGGTCCTCTGCGATGATCTCTTTTTTACCCAGTTCCCGTTCCACCGCCTGGAAGAACTTGATCCCCGGGCCGGGGCGCCAGCGGCCGTTCCGGGCGGTATCGTCCCCGGCGGGGATGGCGTAATACTCGTCGAAGCCGCGGAAGTGGTCGATGCGCAGCACGTCGAAGAGGGTGAACTGGTGGGCGATGCGCCGCAGCCACCAGCGGTAGCCGTCCCGCTCCATCTTCTCCCAGTCAAAGAGGTGGTTGCCCCACAGCTGGCCGTCGGCGGAAAAGCCGTCGGGGGGGCAGCCGGAGACCTCGGTGGGGCGGCAGTCCTCGTCCAGCTGGAACTGGCCGGGGTCGGCCCATACGTCCACGCTGTCGTTGGCCACGTAGATGGGCAGGTCGCCGATGATGGCGATGCCCCGGCTGTTGACATGCTCCTTCAGCGCCCGCCACTGGCGGAAGAAGAGCAGCTGCACCCCCTGCCAGAACTCGATCTCCCCGGCCAGTTCCCGCCGGGCCTGCTCCAGGGCGTCCGGCTGGCGCAGCCGCACCCCGTCCGGCCAGCTGTCCCAGGGATTGCCGCCGTGGCGGCCCTTCAGCGCCATAAAGAGGGCGTAGTCCGGCAGCCAGCCCGCCTGCTCCTGGCAGAACCGGCGGTACTCCTCCCGGTCCCCGGCCAGCAGCCGCTCCACCGCCAGCCGCAGCACCGGGTAGCGGCTTTGGTACAGCTGGCCATAGTCCACCCGGGCGGGGTCGTCCCCCCAGGGGATATCTTGGTACTCCTCCGGCAGCAGCAGCCCCTCATCGGCCAGGTCATCCAGGTCGATGAAGTAGGGGTTGCCGGCGTAGGAGGAGAAGGATTGGTAGGGGGAATCCCCATAGCTGGTGGGCCCCACCGGCAGCATCTGCCAGCAGGTCTGCCCCCCCAGGGCCAGCAGGTCGGCAAACTCCCGGGCGGCAGCGCCCAGGGTGCCGATGCCGTAGGGGGAGGGAAGGGAGGAAACAGGCATCAGGATACCGGCTTTTCTCACGGTACATGCTCCTTTTCGATATAAAATGGGGCTGGGGCTGGGTTTCAAGAGACGGCCTGGCGGCCTGTCTTGAAGGGCAGGCGCTGGCAGGGGGAAGATAGGCGCTGTTGCGGCTGGGTATAGGACAGTCTCGTTCCGGCCGCCGTGCTTGTCACTTCGGGCAAACCGCCTACAAACGGAGAGTTTTCCGGCCTTACTTGGGCTAGTCTTTATTTTACGGCGGCCTTTGGGGGGTCAGTCTCCAGGCAGTTACTATCGTTCTGTACTTTGGTAAGGCTGCGCAGCAGCCGTGCAGGGCCCGACAGCGGCGGCACGCCGCCACGCCACCCACGGCCAACCGCCGAAGGCGGCTCTTAGGCCATGTCTCCCCGCAGGGGATCTATTCCGCCGGAGGCACCAAAAAGAATTTCGCTTCCTGCGGGAAGCGACCAAGGGCTGCGCGCCCTTGGATGGGCGGCCCGGTGCCCGGGCGGTCGGGGCGGGGCTTCGCCCCGCAAAGGCGCCACTACTCCAAGCGTGCCACCGTCTCCCCGGGCATCAGCGCAAACGGCACCACATCGTGGACCGGTGTCCCCTTGCGCTGGATATCCCGGAGCATCAGTTCCACCCCCCGCCGTGCCAGCTGCTGGGTGTCCTGGCGCACCGTCGCCAGCCGGGGCACCAGGTAATCCGCCATGGGGATGCCGTCGAACCCCACCACCGAGATCTCCTCCGGCACCCGCTTCCCCAGGTCCCGCAGCGCCCGCAGCACCCCCATGGCCATGACGTCGCTCATGGCGAAGATGGCTGTCAGTTCCGGGCAGCGGTCCAGCAGGCGCCGGGTCGCCTCGTAGGCGGCGTCCATGGAGTAGCGGCTGGGCTCGCACTGGCGCTCCTCGTCAAAGGGCAGCCCCAGCCGGTCCATCGCCCGCTGGCACCCCAGCAGCCGCCGCCAGCTGATCTGGGTGCAGCTCCAGTTGCCCCCCAGCACCCCGATGTGCCGGTGGCCCCGCCCCGCCAGCAGGTGGATGACCTCCTCGGCGGCGGCCCCGTCGTCGGTGGTCACCGAGGATAGGTTGGGGAACCCCAGTTCCCGGGCGGTGTTGGTCAGCAGCACGCAGGGCACCCCGATGGCCCCGAACCCCTGCCGGAACAGCTCCAGGTCCCCCCCGAGGAAGAAGATGCCCAGGGGCTTCCTCTCCCGGCAGAGCCGGGCGGCGTAGCTGATCTCGTCCCCGTCCTCGTCCAGGTAGTGGACGCTGGTGTCCCGGCCGTTTTCCCGCAGCAGCTGCTGCAGCCGCTCCACCAGCCCGGCAAAGAGCATGTTCTGCCGCCCCTTCACCACCACCAGGATGCTGGTGCCCGCCTGCTGCTTCAGCCGCTTGGCGTTGTTGTTGGGGGTAAAGCCCTGCTCCTCCACCACCGCCAGCACCCGGCGGCGGGTCTCGTCGCTGACGTCGGGGTGCTGGTTCAGAACACGGGACACGGTAGCCACCCCGCACCCGGAGAGCCGGGCGATATCCTTGATGGTCATACCGTGTCCCCTCCTTTGCTGGGTCTTTGACAAAATACGCCCTTATTTTACCCCTTAACAGCGCCAGCCGCAACCCCTTTGATGATATACTTCTGGCAGCTGAGGTAGAACACCACGATGGGGATGACCGCCAGCACCAGGGCCGCCATGATGGCGCCCATGTCCACCCGGCCGTAGGAGCCCTGCATCCGCTGGATGACGATGGAGATGGTGCTGAACTTGTTCAGGTCCAGGGTCAGGTAGGGCAGCAGGAAGTCGTTCCAGATCCACATGGTCTCCAGGATGCCCACCGAGATATAGGTGGGCTTCATGATAGGCAGCACCACCGAGAAGAAGGTGCGCAGGGGGGAGCAGCCGTCGATCATGGCCGCCTCCTCGATCTCCAGGGGGATGGACTTGACGAAGCCGCAGAACATGAACACCGCCAGCCCGGCCCCGAAGCCCAGGTAGATGATGACCAGCCCCCAGGGGGTGTTCAGCCGCAGCCGGTCGGTGACCAGGGAGAGGGTGAACATCACCATCTGGAAGGGGACCACCATGGAAAAGACGCAGAGGAGGTAGAGGAGTTTGGTGGTGCGGCTCTTGACCCGGGTGATGTACCAGGCGAACATGGAGGTGCAGAGGAGGATCACCAGCACCGACCCCACGGTGATGACCACCGTCCAGATCACCGCCTGCAAGAAGCCGTACTTATCCACGGCGTTGACGTAGTTTTCCGCCCCGATGAAGGTCTTTTCGCTGGGGAGTTTAAAGGGCTCCAGGTTGATGAAGGCTTTTTTCTTAAAGGAGTTCATCAGCACGATAAAGAGGGGGGAGACGTAGAGGATAGCCACCAGGGTAAAGATGACGGTGGCGATGATGCCTTTTTTCCGTTTGTTCATTACTGCTGCACCTCCTTGGAACGGGTCATCTTCAGCTGGAGGATACCCAGGCCCACCACCAGGATGAAGAAGAGGACGGCTTTGGCCTGGCCCACACCCTGCCAGCCCACACGGCCGTAGAAGGTGTTGAAGATGTTCAGGGCCAGCATCTCGGTCTGCTTCATGGGCTCGCCAGCGGTAAGGGAGAGGTTCTGGTCAAATAGCTTGAAGCCGTTGGTGAGGGTGAGGAAGGTGCAGATGGTGATGGAGGGCATCATGTTGGGGATGGTGACGTTCCACAGCTGCTGCCACCCGTTGGCCCCGTCGATGGCGGCGGCCTCGTTCAGGTCCCCGGGGATGGCCTGCAGCCCGGCGATGTAGATGATCATCATGTACCCGATCTGCTGCCAGCAGACCAGGATCACCAGGCCCCAGAAGCCGTATTTGGCGCTGATCTTCAGCGCCAGGTCGTACCGGGCCAGCACGCCGTTGAAGATCAGTTGCCAGATGTATCCCAGCACGATGCCGCCGATGAGGTTGGGCATGAAAAAGACGGTGCGGAAGATGTTGGTGCCGGGGATCTCCCGGGTCAGGATGCTGGCCACCCCGAAGGCCAGGACATTGATGAGGGCCACCGTCACCAGGGTGAAGAGGGCGGTGAACCAGAAGGCGTGGAGGAACTCGCTGTCCTGGAAGGCCCGGATGAAGTTCCCCAGGCCGATGAACTGGGCGTCGGTGACGGTGCGGAAGTCGCAGAAGGAAAGGTAGATGCCCATCAGGAAGGGGACGATGAAGCCGATGATAAAGGCAAGGAAGGTGGGCAGAAGAAAAACGGGGAAATACCGCTTGATGGATCTTTCCACAGGCGGGGCCTCCTTTCGGTGGTGTCAAAGAGAACTGAGGGGAAAAAGGAACACCGGGACGAGCGGGGAACTCCCGCCCGCCCCGGTGGGCAAGATGCAGTTTTGGGTAAGCGGCACCTGCGTTCAGAGGGTATCGCCGGATGTGTTCTGGTTACTTCGCCTTCTCGGCAGCCCAGTTATCAACGAAGGCCTTCTTGACGGTCTCCCAGTTGGCGTCGGTCTGGTCGGCGGCGTAGGCGGTGAGGGCGGAGCCCAGCACGTTCTTCCACTCCTCGGAGGGCATGGTGGGGAAGCACCACTTGACAGAGGTCTTGCCGTTGGCCACGTAGTCGTTGGCGATGTTCACCAGGACGTTGGTGGAGGGCAGGTTCTTCTTGAAGGGGATGACGAAGCCCATCTGCTCGCCGGAGCACATGTAGTTCAGGCCGGTGTCAGAGGTGACGCACCAGTACATGAAGTCCAGGGTGGCCTGGATGTCCTCGGGGGCAGCCTTGGCGTTGACGCACCAGTAGTTCTCGGTGCCGGTGCAGAGGCCCTGATTGGCTTCGCCGTCGGCGCCGATGTAAATGGGCAGCATCCCCAGGTTCTCGTCACCCAGGTCGGCCACGTCGCCGTAGGCCCAGGTGCCGTTCTGGTAGAAGACGGCCTGCTCGGTGATGAACTCGGCGATGGCGTCGTCACCGGTCTTGGCGGAGAGCATGGTGGGGGCGCAGGTGGCGTTGTTGATGTACAGGTCCCAGATCTGGCGGTAGTTGTCCAGGAAGGTGCCCTTGATGGCGTCGGTGTCGCCGATCTTGTCGGTCTCGAACTCGTAGTAGATGGGGAGGTTGGCCAGGTGGGTCTTGAACCGCCAGTCGGAGGAGCCGTCCATGCCGGCGGAGGTGAAGGCGGAGAAGCCCAGCTCGCCGCTGCGGGCGGTGATGTCCTCGGCAACCTTCTTGAAGGAGGCGAAGTCCTTGATGTCAGCCTCGGTGTAGCCGGCCTTCTGGAGCAGTTCCTTGTTGTAGATGAGGCCGTAGGTCTCGATGACGTAGGCGATGCCCGCCATCTTGCCGCCGTCCATCAGGGCGAAGTCCTGGCTGCTCAGTTCCCCGGCCAGCTGGGAGCCGGTAAGGTCGTAGCAGTAGTCCTTCCAGTTGGCCAGGCCCACGGGGCCGTTGACCTGGAAGAGGGTGGGGGCCTCGGTCTTGGCGATCTCGCTCATCAGGGTGGTCTCGTACTGGCCGGAGGCGGCGGTCTGGACCTTCACCTCAACGCCGGTCTCCTTGGTGTACTCCTTGGCCAGGGCCTGCCAGGCGGCGTCGGCCTCGGGCTTAAAGTTCAGGTAGTAGACGCTGCCGCCGGTGGCGGCGGGGGCGGGGTCCGGGGTGGCGGCGGGGGTGCTGCTGCCCTCAGAGGGGGCGGGGGCGGAGCTGCCGCCGTTGTTGCCGCCGCAGCCGGCCAGCAGGGACAGGACCAGCATGGCGCTCAGAGCCAGGGCAAATAGCTTTTTACTCATTACGGCCGGTGCTTCTGGAAACGCTATCGGTAACGCTACCGGTAACGTTTCCGGCACCTTACAGTCATCATGATAACGCCATTTGGGGCGGAATGCAAGAGGAAACTGCCCCCCGGAAAAATTTTCGGAGGAGTGCTGAAAAAAGGGGGCGCCGTTTTGTGGCTTTTGCCGAAGGACCCCCGGTCACAGCACCATCAGCAGCGTCCCCGCCCCGATGAGGGCGCACCCCAGCAGGGCCTTTGCCCCCGCCTGCTCGTGGAGGAAAAGAAAGGCCAGGGCCAGGGTGATGACCACGCTGAGTTTGTCCACCGGCACCACCTTGGAGACCTCCCCTGCCTGGAGGGCCCGGTAGTAGCAGAGCCAGCTGGCCCCGGTGGCCAGCCCCGAGAGGACGAGAAAGACCCAGCTGCGGCGGCTGATGCCGGGGAGCCCGTCCTGGGCCCCGGTGAGGAACACCATCCCCCAGGCCATCACCAGCACCACCATGGTCCGCAGGGCGGTGGCAAGGTTGGAGTCCACCCCCTGGATGCCCACCTTGGCCAGGATGGAGGTAAGAGCGGCAAAAACAGCGGAAAGAAGAGCGAATACCAGCCACATAACACCTTGTCAGCCCCCGTCTGGTCTCCCCGCCCGGGGGGGCGGGAACGGGGGCTGCTCCTTTATATTTATTGTAGCCCCGCCGGGGGAAGGGGGTCAACCCCCGGGCTAAATGTAAACATTCCGTGAACATTTGTGTAAAATTGCGCAAAACCGGCAATTTCCGCCCCCTCCCGCCCTGTGGGTGAAAGGAGGTGACAGCGATGAAGGAGACAAACGAGACCGCCGCCCCCCCGGCGGCGGGGCGGGAGAGCCTCCGCCGGACGGTGGAGGAGGGGTACCGGCGGCTGGCCTTCGGGCCGGTGGGGGACGCGGTGCGGCTGATGCTGGCGGAGGAGGGGGACTGGGTGGACTACCCACACCTGGACCTCTTCAACGTGGCGGAACTCCGCCGGGGCAAGGGGACCATGGAGATGAAGTTCGTCAGCCGCCTGGAGGCCCTGGACCGGCTGGCCCAGCTGGCCCGGGAGGAGGAGAGCGGCGGGCTGGAGAGCTTCTGCGCCGCCCTGGGCCAGGGGGCCCGGGCGCTGTATCAGGGAAAGGAGGGGGAGGCCGATGCCCCGGCGCCGGAATGATCTCGCCGCCTTTTCCCCAAAGCAGCTGGAACTGCTCACCTGGTGGACCGGCTGGAGCCCCCACCGGGGGAAGGACGCCGTCATCTGCCACGGGGCGGTGCGCAGCGGCAAGACCTTCTGCATGGGCCTTTCCTTTATCACCTGGGCCATGGAGGGCTGGGACGGCCAAAGCTTCGCCATCTGCGGCAAGAGCCGTGGCGGGGCGGAGCGCAACCTGGTGGACCCGCTGCTGCCGGTATTGCAGCGGCTTGGCCTTTCCTGCCGGTACCAGCGGGGCCGGGGGACGCTGGACGTCACCTGGCGGGGCCGCCGGAACCGCTTCTGGCTCTTCGGCGGCAGGGACGAGGGGGCGGCCGCCCTCATCCAGGGGGTGACCCTGGCGGGGGTGCTGCTGGACGAGGCCGCCCTCCTTCCCCGCTCCTTCGTGGAGCAGGCCCTGGCCCGGTGCAGCGTGGAGGGCTCCCGGTTCTGGTTCAACTGCAACCCGGAGCACCCCGGCCACTGGCTCTACCAGGAGTGGATCCTCCGGGCGGCGGAGAAGAACGCCCTGGTGCTCCACTTCCGCATGGAGGACAACCCCACCCTCTCCCCGGCGATGCTGGAGCGGTACCGGCGCCTATACACCGGCACCTTCTACCGGCGGTACGTCCTGGGGGAGTGGACGGCGGCGGCGGGGGCGGTCTACCCCTTCTTCTCCCTGGCGGAGCACACGGTGCCCCAGCCGCCGGAGGGGCTGGGGGACTGGTACATCTCCTGCGACTACGGCACGGTGAACCCCTGCTCCATGGGGCTGTGGGGCCGCCGGGGGGCGGTGTGGTACCGGGTGGCGGAGTACTACCACGACAGCCGCCGGGCGGGGGTGCAGCACACCGACGAGGAATATCTGGCCGCCCTGGAGGAACTTGCCGGGGGCCGCCCGGTCCGGGGGGTGGTGGTGGACCCGTCGGCGGCCAGCTTCCTGGAGTGCCTCCGCCGCCGGGGCCGGTACCGGGCCATCCCGGCGGTGAACCAGGTGGCGGACGGCATCCGCCGGGTGGGCGGGGAACTGCGGGCCGGGCGGTTGGTCATCTGCGCCGGCTGCCGGGACGCCATCCGGGAGTTCGGCCAGTACCGCTGGGCCCAAGGCAAGGAGAAGGACCAGCCGGTAAAGGAACACGACCACGCCATGGACGACATCCGCTACTTCGTCAGCACCGTCGCCTGCCGGGAGGACCCCGGCCCCGGGGTGTGGGCCACCAGCTGCCCCCGCCGGGCGGGGTAGCCATCAAACAGAAAGGATCGACCCTATGAAGAAATGGTTCACAAAAAAGTACCCCCCCGCCCTCTCCCCGCCCGTGGCGGTGACCGCCCTCCAGACCGGGGGGCGGGGGGCGGGGTGGGAGGGGGCGCTCCCGCAGCCCCTGCGGCCCCCGGAGGCGGCGGTCTACGAGGGGCTCCGGGAGGCGGTGCCTATCGTCGACGCCGCCCTCCAGAAGATCGTCCGCCTTACCGCCGGGGTGCAGGTGACCTGTTCCCACCCCGCCGGGCAGCGGTACCTGGACCGGTTTATCCGGGAGGTGCCGGTGGGGGCGGGGGGGACCGGTCTGGAGACCTTCCTCTCCGGCTACCTCATGTCCCTGCTCACCTACGGCAACGCCGTGGGGGAGATGGTCCCCGGGCCGGAGGGGGACGAGATCGCCGCCCTCTACCTCAGCGACCTGGGGGACGTGGAACTGCGCCGGGAGGAGAGCCCCCTGGCGGCCCGGCTGCTGGTCCGGGGGGCGGACGGCCTCCAGCCGGTGCCCTACCCGGAGCTGGTGTTCTTCTCCGCCCTGGACCCCGCCCCGGGGGAGATACAGGGCCGGTCGCTGCTCCGGGGGCTGCCCTTCCTCTCCGGGGTGCTGATGCAGATCTACCAGGCGGTGGGGCAGAACTTCCAGCGCATCGGGGCGCTGCGGTACGCCGTCACCGCCAAGGCCGGCCCCGGCAGCGACGCCCGCCAGGTGGCGGACACCATCGCCCGGGAGTGGTCCGGGGCCATGGAGGCCACCGCCCGGGGGGAGGTGCGGGACTTCGTCGCCGTGGGGGATGTGGAGATCAAGGTCATCGGGGCGGACAACCAGTTCATCGACACCCAGGTGCCGGTGCGCCAGATACTGGAGCAGATCGTGGCCAAGACCGGCCTGCCCCCCTTCCTGCTGGGCCTCAGCTGGAGCACCACCGAGCGGATGAGCCGCCAGCAGGCGGATATCCTCACCACCGAACTGGAAAGCTACCGCAACATCCTTACCCCGGTGGCGGAGCGTGTCTGCCGGATGGCCCTGGACCTCCGGGGCCTCCCCGGCGCCGTGGCGGTGGACTGGCAGAGCATCAGCCTCCAGGACGAGACCGAGCAGGCCCAGGCCCGTCTCACCAACGCCCAGGCGGCGCTGATCGAACAGCAGCTGACAGAAAGGAGAGAATGACATGGCAGACCAAAATGAGACCCTCACCGGCGTCCCCGGCCCGGAGGACCTGGAGCTCATCGGCCGGTACACCCGCCGTCCCCTGGGGGCGGAGGAGGTGTACGTCTTCCCGGTGGTGCTCTGCGACAACGAGGTGGACCGGGACGGGGAGCGGTTCGCCATCCCCGCCCTGGAGCAGCTGGCGGCGCTGTTCGTGGGCAAGACCGGCATCTTCGACCACGACCCCAAGGGCCGCAACCAGACCGCCCGCCTTTACCGCTGCCGGGTGGAGCGGGACGACAGCCGTCTTACCGCCGCCGGCGAGCCCTACCACGCCCTCCGGGCCGACGCCTATATGCTCCGGGGGGAGGCCACCAGCCAGCTGATCCGGGAGATCGACGGCGGCATCAAAAAGGAGGTGAGCGTCGGCTGCGCCATGGCCAGCGCCACGTGCAGCATCTGCGGGGCGGACCGGCGGAAGGACCCCTGCCGCCACCGCCCCGGGGAGCGGTACGAGGGCAAGCTGTGCCACACCGTTTTGAGCGACCCCGCCGACGCCTACGAGTGGAGCTTCGTGGCGGTGCCCGCCCAGCCCCGGGCGGGGGTGGTGAAGGGACGGATGACCGCCCCCCTCACCGCCCTGGAGAAGGCCATGGCCCGGGGGGACAGCCTCACCCTGGCCCCCGGGGAGGCGGCGGAACTGGCCCGGTGGGCCGGGGAACTGGAGAAAGCGGCGGAGGAGGGCCGGGCCTGGCGGGAGAAGGCGGTGGCCGAGGCGGTGCGGCTGGGGCGTCTCAGCTGCCCGGGGCTCTCCCGGGAACTGCTGGAAAAGGCCCTCCGCCCCCTGGACGCCGCCCAGCTGGAGGAGTGGACAGCGGAGCACCGCCGCCGGGCCGCCCGCCGCCTCCCCCTCCCCCAGACCGCCCCGTCCCAAAGAGAGGAGGGAGAGACCAGCCGCAACGACCCGTTCAAGGTGTAGGAACTGAAAAAGAGAAGGAGGAACAACAGGATGAGCGTAAGTCTCAAGGGATTCCACGAAAAGTACGTCACCATGGCCGCCGGGGAAAGCTGCACCCCCGGCAGCCCGGTGGAGGTGACGGCGGACAACACCGCCTCCGACTGCGCCGACGGCGGCTTCGCCGGTGTCTGCGCCGCCCGGGAGGGCGACCTGGCCCTGGTCCAGGTCACCGGCCACATGACCATCCCCGCCGCCGACGGCCTTGCCCTGGGCACCCGCATGGTGGAGATGGCCGGCGGCAAGCTGGCGGCTGTTGCCACCGGCGGCCGGCCCGCCATCGTCACCGCCCTTGCCGAAGCCACCGCCGAGATCGTGCTGCTGTGAACCGGACAGAAGAAAGGAGCGCCAAATGAACTATCAGACCATCAAACTGGACAAAGCCATGTACAAGACCGGGGAGGGCTTCACCGCCCGGCTGGAGGAACTGGACCCCTCCCCCGCCTACCGGGGCACCCCCCTGGAGGGGCTGGACGCCTACCAGCGGCAGCTGAAGCGGTTCGATATCCGGGTGGGGGGCGCCCGCAGCAGCCCGGTCCAGAAGTTCTTCGCCACCTCGGACAGCGCCGCCCTCTTCCCGGAGTACGTCAGCCGGGCGGTGCGCCAGGGGATGGAGCAGGAGAAGATCCTCTCCGCCATCCTGGCCAGCCGCACCGCCATCGATTCCATGGACTACCGCACCATCTCCCTGGAGGAGGCCGGGCAGGCCCTGGACCCCATGGAGGTGGCGGAGGGGGCCGTCATCCCCCGCACCGACCTGAAGCTGAAGGAGGGCCTGGTGCGGCTCAAAAAGCGGGGGCGGATGCTCTGCGCCTCCTACGAGGCCCTGCGGTTCCAGCGGCTGGACCTGTTCACCGTGGCCCTGCGCCAGATCGGCAGCCGCATCGCCCGCAGCCAGCTGGAGGACGCCGTGGAGGTGCTGCTGCTGGGTGACGGCAGCGCCGCCGCCAGCGCCAGCGCCGAGACCGCCGGCGCCGCCCTGGCCTACACCGACCTGGTGGCCCTGTGGCAGCGGTTCGACGGCTACCGGATGGATACCCTCCTGGCCGCCCCGGACATGGCCGCCGCCATCCTGGACCTGCCGGAGATGTCCAGCCCCTCCGCCGGCCTCAACTTCCAGGCCACCGGCAAGCTGGGCACCCCCCTGGGGGCCACCCTCCTGAAGAGTTCCGCCGTCCCCGCCGGCACCGTCATCGCCCTGGACAGCGGCTGCGCCCTGGAGATGGCGGTGGCCCAGGAGGTGTCGGTGGACTACGACAAACTCATCGACTGCCAGCTGGAGCGGGCCTCCATCACCTCCATCGCCGGCTTTGCCCGGCTGTTCCCCCAGGCGGTGCAGGTGCTCACCCTGCGCAAGGGGGACTGACCGCCGGTGGACCGAGAGAGAAGGAGGGAGAGCCATGGAACTGGATGACATCGTCCGGCGGCTGGAGGCCCTTTGCGGCCTGACGGCGGCGGAGGCGGAGGGGGAGCGGGACCAGTGCGCCGCCGCCCTGGCCCGGGTGGAGGGGGAGCGCAACAGCGCCCCCGGCGGGGAGGAGGCCCTGGCCGGTTACGCCGCCGCCCTGGCCGCCCACCGCTTCGTGCTGCGGTGCCTGGCCCGGGGGGCCACTGTGGCCATCGGGGACCCTAAAAGCGGCCCCGCCGGGGCCCGTGACGCCGCCCGGGCCCTGGAGGAGGACTACCGGCGGGTGGCGGCCCCCTGGCTGCGCCCGGCGGGGTTCTGCTTCCGCCGGGCCGGGGGCCCGGGGGTGGGGCCATGAGCGCCGTTACCACCCTGTTGGAGGGATTGAAACGACAGCTAGAGCCTGCATTGGCCCCGGCGGTGGTCACCTGTGACTACCCCTACCAGCAGCGGCGGCTGCCCCCGGACCGGCCGGTGGTCTGGCTGGGGGTGGAGAAACTCACCGCCCCCGGCGGCCCCTTCGCCCCCTACCTGGGGGAGGGGGCGCCGGGGGGCGGCCTGGGGCGGGAACTGGAACTGGTGGTCCGGGCGGAGATACTGCACCGCCAGGACGGCGACGCCTGCCACCGGCTCTTTGGCCAGCTTTGCCAGGCGCTGCTGCTGGAGGAGGGGCGGCCCTGGGTCCGGGAACTGTCCTGCGGCCCCCTGGCCTTCGACCGGGAGGCCGGCGCCTTCCGGCTGGTCTGCAAAGGGACGCTGCGGGGGCTGCTGGCCCGGGAAGAAAAGGGCCAGCCTGTCCGGGATATCATCATCAAAAAGGAGGAGACATCATGAGCATCGGCAAATACCGTCCTGGGGTGTGGTCCAGCTACACCATCACCCCCGGCTACACCGGCGCCCGGGAGGCCCTGGCGGTGGGGGTCATCGCCCAGCTGGGCCTGACCGGGGAGCAGCCGGTCACCGTCCAGCGGGGGGATACCATCGACGGCGGCACCCCCCTGGCCCAGGTGGCGGAGCTGCTGTTCGGGGCGGGGCTCCAGCGGTTCACCGTCTATTCCCTGGGGGAGGAGACCGGCCCGGAGCAGCACGCCGCCGCCCTGGAGGCCCTGGCCGCCGCCGGGACGCTGGACCTGGCGGTGATCCAGAACGCCACCCAGGAGGTGCTGGAGACAGCCAAAGGCTTCGCCCTGGCCCGGTCGGAGGAACAGCAGGAGATGCTGGTCTTTGGCGGGGCGCTGGGCAACCACACCGCCGCCGCCACCCTGGCCAAGGCCATCGACTGCCCCCGGGTGGTGGTCAGCTACGGCACCGCCATCCCGGCGGGGAAGGAGGAGGGGAGCCCCTTCTTCGGCGCCCTGGCCCTCTGCGCGGCGGTGGCGGTGCTGGAGGACCCCAGCGTCTCCCTCACCGGCTGGCCCCTTCCCGGCATCGGCAGGGTCACCGGGGCCAGCTACGCCCAGGTGGAGACCCTCCTGGGGGCGGGGGTCACCCCCCTGGTCCAGTCCGGCACCGGGGCGGAGGCGGTGCGGGTCCTCACCACCTGCACCACCATCGGGGGCAGCCCCGACCGCTCCCTTTGCCCTGTCAACTCCATCCTCATCATCGACTACGTGATGAAGGCGCTGCGCCGCAGCCTGGCGGCCTTCCTCCGGGGGGCCAAGAACAGCGCCCAGACCCTTTCGGCGGTGGCCAGCCAGCTGACGGTGCTGCTGGGGGACTTTTTGGACCGGGGCATCATCACCGGCTACGGCGCCCCCCGGGTCTACTGCCAGCCCGACGACCCGGAGGTGTGCATCGCCCAGGTCTCCTTCACCGCCGCCTATCTCATCAACCAGATCCACATCCAGGCCCAGATACAGCTTTAAGGAGGAATGAAGCATGGCGACCATAACCTTTCCCACCGGCAGCGACATCGCCATCGAGGTCAACGGCCAGCGGCTGGCGGTGGCCCAAAGCTACAAAGCCCGCACCACCAAGGAGAGCCGCTACGTGGAGGCCTTCGGCAGCAAGGAGCCCGTGGGGGCGGTGGACGGCCGGGTGAAGCACCTGCTGGAGCTGACCCGGGTCCACGTCACCGGGACGGCCCTCCGGGACAAGGTGGATTTTTACAGCCTCAGCGACTTCAACGTGGTGGTGGCCAAGCCGGACCGCCGGGTCATCTACTCCGGCTGCCAGTGGTCGGAGATCAGCGAAGCCGCCTCCGCCGGTGACCTGCTCTTCGAGACGGTGACCATCGTGGCCAGCCGCCGGGTGGAGGTGGTGGTATGACCGCCAAAAAGCGGAAAAAGCGCCGTCCCCCGGCGGAGAAAAAGCCCGCCCCCAAGCTGGAGAGCAAAGCTCCAAAGTCCAGCGGCGTGACCGCCCCCAAGCTGGAGAGCAAACCCTCAAAGTCCAGCACCACCACAGCCCCTAGATCGGGAGGGAAAACACCAAAAACCGCAGCCCCCGCCCCCCGGCTGACCAAGGAGCCCCCCGCCGCCTCGGCCCGGAGGGTCCCTAAAAAAGCCCCCGCCCCGCCCAAGGCCCCGGCCAAAAGCGGGACGGGGGGAAAGGCCCCTTCCCTCCCCCCGGGGAGCGGGGACAAGCTGCCCGCCCCCCTGCCGGACCGGCGGGAGCACCGGCAGCCGGCCTTTTCCTCCCGGGTGGAGGAGATACCCCTCACCGCCCCGCCGGCCGACCCGGCCCGGGAACTGTCGGAACTGCTGCGGCTCCAGCGGAGGATGGCCCCCAACGCCACCGGCTTCGGGGAAGAGGTGCTGTAGCCGGGGCGGCGGGAATGACAAAGAAAGGATGGGACCCTAGATGCGCTACAAAACCTTCTCCTTCCCCCATGACCCGGAGAAGCTGGAGATCACGGTAAAAAACCGCCTGGGCGTCGCCCACTGCCCCGGCTACGGGCCGGTGATCCAGGAACTGGGGGTCCAGGAGCGGGTCATCGACGGGGAGGGGGCCTTCTTCGGCCCCCAGGCCAAAAACCAGTACCGCCAGCTGGAGGAACTGTTCTTCCAGCAGACCCCCGGCAGGCTCACCCTCCCCGGCCACCCCGCCGTCACCGCCCACTTTGCCAGCCTCCGCTGGCTGGGCCAGGGGGACGGCCAGATCATCCGCTACGCCTTCCGGTTCGTGGAGCGCCCCGGCGCCAGCTGGGAACCAGACTAACAAGGAGATATATACCATGGAAGCTGTCAGCATCCGTCTCACCTATCCCGGCGGGGACCGGTACACCCTCTCCGGCCCCCTGACCGCAAGCGTCACCCGCGCTTTGGAAAGCCCCGCCCAGAGCCTGGCCGTCACCTTCCCCCTGGAGCAGGGGAACCTCCCCGGGGCGGCGGTGGCCATCCAGCTGCTCCGGGGGGGCAGGGTGCTGTTCGACGGCCTTTGCGACCAGCAGACCGCCCGGGAGGACCAGGACGGCCGGACCCTCACCATCCAGGCCCGGAGCCGGGGGGGCCTGCTGCTGGACAACGAGGCCCTGCCCCAGACCTACTACAACATCACCACCAGCCAGCTGTTCCGGGACTGCCTGGGCCCCTGGGGCTTCTCCCGGCTGTTGGTCCCCCGGGAGGTGGAACTGGGGCTGTTCACCGTCCCCAAGGGCCGCAGCGTCTGGGAGGTGTTCTCCGCCTTCTGCGTCCGGGCCTACGCCCGCCCCCCGGTGGTGGGGGAGGGGGACCGGGTGACGGTGGAGGAGCCCTCCCGGCAGCCGGCGGCCACCATCAGCAACCGCCCCGGCAGCGGCGGGCTGCGGTACCTTTCGGCGGAGGACACCCTCCGCCGGGCGTCGGTGGTGTCGGAGCTGCTGCTCCGGGACCGGCAGGGCAACTACAGCCGCCGGGTGGAGAACCCCTTCGGCAACCCCTGGGAGGTGCGCCGCCGCCGGTACCTCATCCCGGCGGCGGAGTTCGCCACCGCCCCCCTCTCCGACGGCTACCAGCAGTTCCGGGAGGCCCAGCGGGGGGCCCACGCCGCCCAGGTGGTTCTCCCCGGCTGGGGGGACCTGTGGCCCGGGGACTGTGTCCGGCTGGACACCGGCCTGGGGGACCAGGGGAGCATGACGGTGTGGCGGGTCCGCTGGGACCGCTCCCCCCGGGGGGAGTACACCACCCTGACCCTGACCCCCACCGGGCTTTCGTAGAGTGGAAGAAGGAGGGATATCATGACATTGGACAAAATTTTCCAGAAGCGGGAGGAGGCCGCCGCCTCCCTGGCCCAGGTGTCCTACTCCCTGGAGGAGGGGGGCTGGGGGGCGGTGGCGGACCAGGAGTACCGGCACCGGCCGGTGATCGCCCCCGGCGGGTACCGCTGGTGCCCCCGGGAGGGGCAGCAGCTGCTGCTGCTCCACACCGGGGACGGGGACCTTTGCGCCGGGGCGGCGGCGGAGAGCCGGGGCCTGGCCCCGGGGGAGGTGGAGATCACCGGGCCGGGGGGAAGTTCCATCCTGCTGCGCCGGGACGGGGCGGTGGTCATCAACGGCCAGCTGTTCCCGGCCCCCGGCGGAAAGGAGGAAGGATAGATGGACCTGCTGTTGGACCTGGAGGGCCGGGACCAGGCACAGACCCCCCAGGGCTGGCCGGTGCCGGTCACCGGGGTGGAGGAGATGGCCCAGCGCATCCGGCTGCGCCTGACGGTCCGCCGGGGCAGCTTCCGGCTGGACCCGGAACTGGGCAGCCGCCTTTACGCCATGCCCCGGGGGGAGGCCGCCGTGATGGAGCGGTTCGCCCGGGAGGCCATCGAGGAGGCGCTGGCCCCCCTGACGGGGGTGCGGCTGGAGGAGGTCAGCTGCCGGTACGACCCGGCGGCGGACCGGGCGGCGGTGTCCTGCCGGTTCCTCTGGCGGGGCCAGGCGCTGGAAACGGAATGGGAGGGATAAAACGGTGAGTTACTACGACCAGCTGCTGGAGCGGATGCTCAGCTACTACAAGAACCAGACCAAGTGCACCCCGGACAAGGCGTCCGACGTGATGATACGGATGCAGGTGCTGGCGGCCCAGCTGGATGAATGCTGCCAGCGGGCGGAGGAGGCCTCCCGCCAGGCCTTCCCCGGCACCGCCACCGGGGAATGGCTGGAGCGCCACGCCGCCATGCGGGGGCTGGCCCGCAAGCCGGGGGCCAAGGCCACCGGGGTGGTGAGCTTCCGGCGGTCCACCCCGGCGGGGTACGACATCCACATCCCGGCGGGGACGGTGGTGCAGAGCGCCGGGGCGGAGCCGCTGCGGTTCGTCACCGTCCGGGACTGCGTCCTGGCGGGCGCCCTTACCAGCGTCATCGCCACGGTGGAGGCGGCGGAGCCGGGGAGCCGGTACAACCTCAAGACCGGCAGCATCACCGTCATGGTCACCCCGCCCCCCGGCGTCACCCAGCTGACCCACGTCACCGCCTGCCAGGGGGGCACCGACCCGGAGAGCGACGGGGAACTGCGCAGCCGTCTGCTGGACAGCTGCCGGGCCCCGGCGGTGGGGACCAGCCCCGGCTGGTACCGGGCCCTGGCCCTGGCCCAAAGCGGGGTGGGCAAGGCCAAGGTGCTCCCCGCCCTGCGGGGGGGCGGCACGGTGGACCTGCTGGTCCACGGCAGCGCCGGCCCCCTGGGCCAGAGCCAGCTGGCCGCCCTGGACCAACTGTTCCAGGGGCAGCGGGACCTGGGGGTGGACCTGGTGGTGCGCCAGGTCCAGACCACCCCGGTGAACCTGGAACTGACGCTGGCGGCGGCGGAGGGCTGGGGCTTTGACACGGTGGCGGCGGATTGCCGGGCCGCCGTCCTGGCGGAGGTGAACGGCCTGGACATCGGGGGGCCGCTGCTGTTGGCCCGGCTGGACCGGGCGGTGATGGCCTGCCCCGGGGTCTACAACTGCCACGTCAGCCTCCCCGCCGGCGACACCTACCCCCTGGAGGACCGGCTGCTGACGGCGGGGGCGGTGACCATCACCGAGATGGAGGGAAGGGTATGAGTTACAATCCCATTCTGGACCTGCCCAAAAGCCGGATGTACCGGGACATGACCGCCCTGGGCTTCTACAACCTGGACGGGGCGACCCTGGTCCGGGGGGAGATGCGCAGCTACCAGTACGCCATCCAGGTGTATCTGGAACTCATCGACAGCATCGCCGGGGGGTGGTGGCCCCTGGACTGCACCCTGGAGCGGCTGTCCCAGTGGGAGGAGGTGCTGGGGCTGCCCCTCCGCCCCCGGGCCACCGAGGAACAGCGGCGGCAGACGGTGCTGGACCTCCTCAGCCTGGGGGAGCAGCTGCGGGGCCCCGGCGGCGTGGAGCGGCTGCTGCTGGCGGCGGGCATCCGGGGCAGGGTGGAGGAGGACTACCCTCACCGCCGGCTGCTGGTGACGGTGGAGGAGTTCGGGGAGGAATACGATTCCATCTACCAGTGCATGGACCGGGCCCGCCAGCTGCTCCCCGCCCACCTGGAGGTGGTGTTCGAGTTCGGCGGCCCCGACTGGACCCAGTGGGAGGCCGCCGCCGGCACCTGGTCCGCCTTTGACGCCGCCGACCTCACCTGGCAGCAGCGGGACCGGGCGGAGAACTTATAAAAAAGGAGTGATATCACCATGCCCAGCAGCGCAAAGACCAGCTTTTTGAGCCTGAACCACTGGTCCGCCGGGGACAAGCCGAAGATGGCGGACTTCAACAGCGACAACCAGAAGGTGGACAGCGCCCTCCAGGGCCATGTCCAGAACACCGGCCTGCACCTGTCCGGCAACCAGAGCGCCTGGATCGCCCAGCCCTTCGTCTCCGGCAGCTACACCGGGGACGGCGCCGCCACCCGGGCCATCACCCTGGGCTTCCGCCCCGCCCTGCTCCTCCTCCAGGCCCAGGAGCACGGTCCCCTGGAGCTGGACACCGTCAACCAGAACCCGGTGCTCCGGTTCGCCATCGGGGCGGACGGCCAGGGCAGCACCGGCCTTGCCCTCACCGCCACCGGCTTCACCGCCCGCCAGGCCCAGAGCAACCCCCTCACCGGCCTGTCCAAGATCTGCCTCAACGAGAAGAACGTGGTCTACCGCTACTTCGCCATCCGCCCGGCGGGATGACCTTTACAAAGGCCCGGGGGGATGGTAGAATAGGCTGTACCCAATACCAGCAGAAGGAGTGAGCCCATCCCCCCATGGCTAAGATAAAAGAGATCGACATCGTCCAGCCCGATTTTTACCCCGCCTTTGGCTGCATCGGCCCCGCCTGCACCGACAACTGCTGCCACAGCTGGCTGGTGACGGTGGACAAGGAGCATTACCTCCAGTACAAGGCGGTGCAGGACCCGGACTTCCAGGCCCTTTGCGCCCGGTTCCTGGCCCGCAACAAAAAGGACGCCTCCACCCCCAACAACTACGCCACCATGGCCCTGGGCCCCGACGGCCGGTGCGGCTTCCAGGACGAGGACGGCGGCTGCCACATCTACCGGGTGCTGGGTCCCGGCTCCCTCTGCAACACCTGCGCCATCTACCCCCGGCGGAAGAACCAGTTCCTCCCCGGGGTGTGGGAGTATTCCCTCAACCTCTCCTGCCAGGAGGCGGCGCGGCTGGCCTGCCTGTCCGGCAAGCCGGTGGAGTTCCAACGCATCCGCCGGGAGATCGACCCCAACGATCCCCAGGACAGCCGCCAACCCATCATGACCGGCAGCAGGAGCGGCAGCGACCCCTACCGCCAGCCCCTGCGCCAGGCCTGCCTGGACCTGATGCAGCAGCGGCAGTTCCCGGTGCCGGAGCGGCTGCTGAACATCGGGCTGCTGCTGCGCCGGGCCGACCGGCTGCACCGGGAGAAGAAGCAGAACGACATCACCGCCATGGCCGCCCAGCTGGTGGACCAGGCGGGCCAGGGGGAGTTCGCCGGGCTGTTCCAGCGGATGACCTACGACCGGGCCACCCACCTCACCGCCCTGGAACTCCCCGCCATCCACCTGATGACGGCGGTGCGCAAGCCGGTGCTCCGCCAGGTGTGGGGGCTTTTAAGGCCCCTCTGCGCCCGGGACGGGAAGGGGAACTTTGAACTGGGGGAGGAGGTCATGGACTTTTTGCACCGCCAGGGCAAGGAGAAGGCCGGCCCCATCCTGGAGCGCCAGGCCCAGGCCGTGGAAAACTATTTCGTCTGCGAGATATTCACCTCCACCTACCCCTTCACCTACTTCCACCGGGGGATGAACTTCGAGTACCACGGCATCCTGCTGGCGGAGCAGTACGCCCTGCTCCGGGTGCTGCTGGGGCTGCTGCCCTTCCCGGAGGGGGAGACAGAGGAACAGCACCTGGTCAAGGCCATCGTGGCCCTGACCCGCATCACCCAGCACAGCGACATGGGCAAGCAGGTCTACGACATCGGCCGGGCCTTCCAGATGGATTCCCTGGCCCACGCCGCCTACCTGCTACAATGATTTGATCCGAGAAAAAAGGGGGACCCTACGGGTCCCCTCAGCTTGTCGAAAAAGTCTTTTCGACAAGCTGAAGCCCGCCGCTACGGCGGGGTTTATCCGCTCCCTTCGGATCCCTCCCTGCGGTCGGGAACGTGGCCTCGAAAAACCCACCGGGGTTTTCGCCACTCCGCTGCGCTTCGTGACCGGCCAGCTCGACGCGAAAAGAGGGGCTCCCCCCCTTTTCACACTTTTTCCCCCTCTTGACCGACAAGCCCTGCTTTTTGGGAGAGTTTTTCGACAGACTGAGGGGGGCCGTAAGGCCCCTCTGTTGGTATCTATAATGGGAAAGGAGAGATGGCCATGGAAGCCAAGACCAACGCCATGCGGATGCTGGACCGGGGGAAGGTCCCCTACACCGTCCACACCTACGACCACAGCGACGGGAGGATCGACGGGGCCAGCGTGGCCGACAAGGTGGGCATCGACCCGAAGCGGGTCTACAAGACCCTGGTGACCCGGGGGAGCAGCGGGGGGTACTTTGTCTTTGTCATCCCGGTGGCGCTGGAACTGGACCTGAAAAAAGCCGCCAGGGCGGTGGGGGAAAAGTCGGTGGCCATGATCCGGGTGGAGGAGATCAACAAGGTCACCGGCTACATCCGGGGCGGGTGCAGCCCGGTGGGGATGAAGAAGCGGTACCCCACCGTCTTTGACAGCCGGGCCTTGGGGCTGGAGACGATAGTGGTCAGCGGCGGGCGCATAGGCACCCAGGTGGAACTGGACCCCGGGGCGCTGATGGCGGCGGTGGGAGCCAAAACGGCGGATCTGACAGCGGAATAAAACTTCCAGAAGCTGCCAATACTTTGTTCCAAAAAAATTTACCGGCACTTCAAACTTTTTCCTTGACACGGGGGCCGGACAGACTTATAATGTAATACTGTATCATAATGCGTAATTGCGCCCTAACTGTACTTGTCAATATGTAATTTCACCAATCACGACCGACATTTTTTGGCAAGGATAGACGAGAAAAATGTCTGTCAATAGGGGCGCAGGGACGTGGTCAAAAATGGAACGGAGTGAAGAGCGGATGGTAAATGTAAAACCTGTCCAGCAGGGCAAAACGACCCGTATGAGCTTTGCCCGCATCGACGAAGTGCTGGGGATGCCCAACCTCATCGAAGTGCAGAAAAACTCGTACCAGTGGTTCCTTGAGGAGGGGCTGGGTGCGGTATTCCGGGACATTTCTTCGATCACCGACTATCAGGGCAATCTGGTGCTGGACTTCATCGGCTACCGGCTGGATGACAAGCCCAAGTACACCATCGCCGAGTGCAAGGAGCGGGACGCCACCTACGCCGCCCCCATGCGGGTGCGGGCCAGCCTCCTGAACAAGGAGACCGGGGAGGTGAAGGAGCAGGACATCTACATGGGGGACTTCCCCCTGATGACCGAGGCCGGCACCTTCATCATCAACGGCGCCGAGCGGGTCATCGTCTCCCAGCTGGTGCGCAGCCCCGGCGTCTACTTTGACAGCCACTACGACGCCGCCGGCAAAAAGCTGTTCGAGGCCACCGTCATCCCCAACCGGGGCGCCTGGCTGGAGTACGACAGCGATTCCAGCGACGTGTTCAGCGTGCGCATCGACAAGAACCGCAAGCTGCCCATCACCACCTTCATCCGGGCCATGCTGCGGGTGCGGGACGACGTCACCTCCGAGGAGCTGGCCGCCGACGTGGCCAACGCCCTCACCCCCATGGCGGGCACCGACGCCGAGATATTCGAGATATTCGGCGAAGAGGACTACATGCAGAAGACCATCGCCGCCAAAGACCTGGACATGACCGGGGACGAGGCCATCCTGGAGGTCTACCGCAAGCTGCGCCCCGGGGAGCCCCCCACCATGGATTCCGCCGTCAAGCACCTGGTGCAGCTGATGTTCGACCCCCGGCGGTACGACCTGTCCCGGGTGGGGCGGTACAAGTACAACAAGAAGCTGGCCATCTCCGCCCGGCTGGCCGGGCGCACCCTGACCCGCCCTGTTGCCGACCCCTTCACCGGGGAGGTGCTGGCCGAGGCCGGGGAGACCATCAGCCGCAAGCGGGCACAGGAACTGGAGGCCCTTGGGGTGGACACCGTCTGGGTCCGGCTGGAGGATGGCGGCGAACTGAAGATGTTCTCCAACTCCATGGTGGACATCGGCGGCTTCGTCTCCTTCGACTGCCGTGACCTGGGCATCAACGAGCGGGTCTATTTCCCCGTGCTCAAGGAGATTTTGGAGACCTGCCCCACCGACGAGGAGAAGCGGGAGGCCATCGCCGCCCGGGTGGATGAGCTGATCCCCAAGTATATCCGCAAGTTCGACATCTTCGCTTCCATCAACTACATGTGCTGCCTCCACCACGACATCGGCGTCACCGACGACATCGACCACCTGGGCAACCGCCGCATCCGCAGCGTGGGGGAACTGCTCCAGAACCAGTTCCGCATCGGCTTTGCCCGGATGGAGCGGGTCATCCGGGAGCGGATGACCACCCAGGCCCAGGACAGCGAGGCCATCACCCCCCAGGCCCTCATCAACATCCGGCCGGTGGTGGCCTCCATCAAGGAGTTCTTCGGCTCCTCCCCCCTGTCCCAGTTCATGGACCAGACCAACCCCCTGGCCGAGCTGACCCACAAGCGGCGTCTTTCCGCCCTGGGCCCCGGCGGCCTTTCCCGTGACCGGGCCGGGTTCGAGGTCCGTGACGTCCACTACAGCCACTACGGGCGGATGTGCCCCATCGAGACCCCCGAAGGCCCCAACATCGGCCTCATCTCCTACCTGGCCTCCTTTGCCAAGATCAACGAGTACGGCTTTATCGAGGCCCCCTACCGCCGGGTGGACAAGGACACCGGCAAGGTGCTGGACCAGGTGGTCTACATGACCGCCGACGTGGAGGACGAGTACATCGTCGCCCAGGCCAACGAGCCGTTGGATGAGGAGGGCCGCTTCGCCCGCCAGAAGGTCAGCGTCCGCTACCGGGATACCGTGGCGGAGGTGGACCGGGACCGGGTGGACTACATGGACGTCAGCCCCAAGATGGTGGTCTCGGTGGCCACCGCCATGATCCCCTTCCTGGAAAACGACGACGCCAACCGGGCCCTGATGGGGGCCAACATGCAGCGCCAGGCGGTGCCGCTGCTCCGCACCGAGGCCCCCATCGTGGGCACCGGCATGGAGTACAAGGCCGCCGTGGACTCCGGGGTGGTGGTGGTCAGCAAGCACGCCGGCACGGTGGAGCGGGTGGACGCCACCCGGGTGGATATCCGCACCGACAGCGGGGAACTGGTGACCTACGACGTCATCAAGTTCCTGCGCTCCAACCAGGGCACCTGCATCAACCAGCGCCCCATCGTGGAGAAGGGGGACCGGGTGGAGGCTGGCGACGTCCTGGCCGACGGCGCCGCCACCCAGAACGGGGAGATCGCCCTGGGCAAGAACGCCCTCATCGGCTTTATGACCTGGGAGGGCTACAACTACGAGGACGCCGTGCTCATCAACGAGAAGATGGTGCGCAACGACGTCTACACCTCCATCCACATCGAGGAGTACGAGATCGAGGCCCGTGACACCAAGCTGGGGCCGGAGGAGATCACCCGGGATATCCCCAACGTGGGGGAGGAGATGCTGCGGGAACTGGACGAGCGGGGCATCATCCGCATCGGCGCCGAGGTCCACGCCGGGGACATCCTGGTGGGCAAGGTGACCCCCAAGGGGGAGACCGAGCTCAACGCCGAGGAGCGGCTGCTGCGGGCCATCTTCGGCGAAAAGGCCCGTGAGGTCCGTGACACCTCCCTGAAGGTGCCCCACGGCGAGTACGGCATCATCGTGGACGTGAAGGTGTTCACCAACGAGAACAGCGACGAGCTTTCCGCCGGGGTCAACGAGGTGGTCCGCTGCTACATCGCCCAGAAGCGGAAGATCAGCGTCGGCGACAAGATGGCGGGACGCCACGGCAACAAGGGCGTCGTTTCCCGGGTGCTGCCCCAGGAGGATATGCCCTACCTGCCGGACGGCCGCCCCCTGGATATCGTCCTGAACCCCCTGGGCGTCCCCTCCCGTATGAACATCGGCCAGGTGCTGGAGGTCCATCTGGGCCGGGCCGCCGCCGAGTTGGGCTGGAAGGTGATGACCCCGGTGTTCGACGGCGCCCACGAGGAGGACATCCGGGCCTGCCTGACCCAGGCCGGCCTGCCGGAGGACGGCAAGACCGTCCTGTACGACGGCCGCACCGGCGAACCCTTCGACAACCGGGTGACGGTGGGGTACATGTACTTCCTCAAACTCCACCACCTGGTGGATGACAAGATCCACGCCCGGTCCACCGGCCCCTACAGCCTGGTGACCCAGCAGCCCCTGGGCGGCAAGGCCCAGTTCGGCGGCCAGCGGTTCGGCGAGATGGAGGTCTGGGCCCTGGAGGCCTACGGCGCCGCCTACACCCTCCAGGAGATCCTCACCGTCAAGTCGGACGACACGGTGGGCCGTGTCAAGACCTTCGAGGCCATCGTCAAGGGCCTCAACGTCCCCACCCCCGGGGTGCCGGAATCCTTCAAGGTGCTGATCAAGGAACTCCAGTCCCTGGCCCTGGATGTCCGGGTGCTGGACAAGGAGGGGGAGGAGATCGACCTCAAGCAGAACTTCGACGAGGACGACAACATGGGCCTTGCCCCCGCCGAATCCCCCGCCTTCGAGGAGAGCAGCGTGGAGGTGAGCTCCGAGTTGGACGACGGCTTTGCCATCGAGCACCCGGAGGACGAGGACCCGGAGGAGTTCTCCGAGGAGGACATGGAGGCGGTGGAACGCTCCATGGCCATGGACGACGAGGATGACGGCTTCGGCCTGGACCTGTGACAGCCGGTCAAGGACCTATAAGATAGAGAGGGGCTAATACTTTGGAATTTAACGTCTTTGAATCCATCAAGATCGGCCTTGCGTCCCCGGACAGCATCCGGGGCTGGTCCTACGGCGAGGTGAAAAAGCCGGAGACCATCAACTACCGCACCCTCAAGCCGGAGCGGGACGGCCTGTTCTGCGAGCGGATCTTCGGGCCCACCAAGGACTGGGAGTGCTACTGCGGCAAGTACAAGCGCATCCGCTTCAAGGGCAAGGTCTGCGAGCGGTGCGGCGTGGAGGTGACCCGGGCCAAGGTCCGCCGGGAGCGGATGGGCCACATCGACCTGGCCGCCCCGGTCAGCCACATCTGGTACTTTAAGGGCACCTCCTCCCGGATGGGGCTGCTCCTCAACCTCTCCCCCCGGCTGCTGGAGAAGGTACTGTACTTCGCCTCCTACATCGTCATCGACCCGGGCATCACCAGCCTGAAGAAATACAGCCTCCTTACCGAGCGGGAGTTTGCCGAGATGCGGGAGGCCTACGAGGACGAGTTCCGGGCCGGCATGGGGGCCGAGGCCATCCAGGAACTGCTGGCCGAACTGGATATCGACGCCCTTTCGGTGGAGATCAAGGCCGACCTGGAGAAGGCCGCCGGACAGAAGCGGGCCAAACTCCTCAAGCGGCTGGAGGTGGTGGAGGCCTTCCGCCTTTCCGGCAACCGGCCGGAGTGGATGATCCTCAACGTCCTGCCGGTGATCCCCCCGGAGATCCGGCCCATGGTGCAGCTGGACGGCGGCCGGTTCGCCACCAGCGACCTCAACGACCTGTACCGCCGGGTCATCAACCGCAACAACCGTCTGAAGAAGCTGCTGGAACTGGGGGCGCCTGATATCATCGTCCGCAACGAAAAGCGGATGCTCCAGGAGGCGGTGGACGCCCTCATCGACAACGGCCGCCGCGGCCGCCCTGTCACCGGGCCCAACAACCGCCCCCTCAAGTCCCTGTCCGATATGCTCAAGGGCAAGCAGGGCCGGTTCCGCCAGAACCTGCTGGGCAAGCGTGTGGACTACTCCGGCCGTTCGGTCATCGTGGTAGGCCCCAACCTGAAGATGTACCAGTGCGGCCTCCCCAAGGAGATGGCGCTGGAACTGTTCAAGCCCTTCGTCATGAAGCGGCTGGTGGACCTGAAGGTGGCCGAGAACATCAAAAAGGCCCGAAAGATGGTGGAGCGCGGCGCCCAGAAAGAGGTCTGGGACGCCCTGGAGATCGTCATCAAGGACCACCCGGTGATGCTCAACCGCGCCCCCACCCTGCACCGCCTGGGCATCCAGGCCTTCGAGCCCATCCTGGTGGAGGGCCGCGCCATCAAGCTGCACCCCCTGGTCTGCACCGCCTTCAACGCCGACTTTGACGGCGACCAGATGGCGGTACACGTCCCCCTGTCCGCCGAGGCCCAGACCGAGGCCCGGTTCCTGATGCTGGCCGCCAACAACCTCTTAAAACCCTCCGACGGCCGCCCGGTGGCGGTGCCCTCCCAGGACATGGTGCTGGGCTCCTACTACCTTACCATGGTGGTGGAAAACGAGAAGGGCGCCGGCAAGGTGTTCCGGGACGGGGACGAGGCGCTGATGGCCTACCAGTCCGGGGACGTGGGCATCCACGCCCCCATCAAGGTCCGGCGCAGCAAGGTCATCGACGGGGTGGAAAAGACCGCCATGGTGGATACCACCGTGGGCCAGATGATCTTCAACGGCCCGGTGCCCCAGGACCTGGGCTTCGTGGACCGCTCCAAGCCGGAGAACCTCTTCAAGTTCGAGGTGGACTTCCTGGTGACCAAAAAGACGCTGGGCAAGATCATCGACAAGTGCATCAAGGTCCACGGCACCACCCGCACCAGCGAGGTGCTGGACAACATCAAGAACCAGGGGTACCAGTATTCCACCCGCTCCGGCATCACGGTGGCGGTCTGCGACGCCGTCATCCCGCCGGAGAAGAAGGAACTCATCACCGCCGCCGAAAAGGAGATCGACTCCATCCACCGGCAGTACGACCGTGGCTTCATCACCGAGGAGGACCGGTACGACCGTGTCATCAGCGTCTGGAACAAGACCACCGGCGAGGTGAAGAACGCCCTGGAAGCGAACTTCTCCCAGAACCCGCTGAACCCCATCTATATGATGGCCCACTCCGGCGCCCGTGGCTCCATGGACCAGATCCGCCAGCTGGCGGGGATGCGCGGCCTGATCGCCAACACCTCCGGCCGGGCCATCGAGATCCCCATCCGGGCCAACTACCGTGAGGGCCTGAACATCCTGGAATACTTCAACTCCAGCCGGGGCGCCCGGAAGGGCCTGGCGGATACCGCCCTGCGCACCGCCGACTCGGGCTACCTCACCCGCCGCCTGGTGGACGTCAGCCAGGAGGTCATCATCCGCGAGACCGACTGCGGCACCCACGAGGGCATCGAGGCCTACGACATCATGGACGGCGACCGGGTCATCGAGGGCCTGGCCGAGCGCCTCATGGGCCGGTACGTGGCCGACGACGTGGTGGACCCCGCCACCGGGGAACTGCTGGTGGACCGTGACACCATGATGACCGACAAAGAGGTGAAGAAGATCACCGACGCCGGCATCACCCGGGTCAAGATCCGCTCCATCATCAACTGCTGCGCCAAGGACGGCGTCTGCGCCAAGTGCTACGGGGCCAACCTGGCCACCGACCAGCCGGTTGCCATCGGCGAGGCGGTGGGCATCATCGCCGCCCAGTCCATCGGCGAGCCCGGCACCCAGCTGACCATGCGTACCTTCCACACCGGCGGCATCGCCTCCGCCAGCGACATCACCCAGGGTCTGCCCCGGGTGGAGGAGCTGTTCGAGGCCCGCAAGCCCAAGAGCGTGGCGGTCATCGCCCACAACGGCGGCAAGGTCAGCTTCGACAAGGACGCCAAGGGCGTGGACATCGTCATCATCGAGGACCACGAGACCGGGGAACGGTGCGAGCGCCAGATCGTCTACGGCTCCAAGCTGAAGGTGATGGAGGGGGACACGGTGAAGAAGGGCGACTTCATCACCGAGGGCTCCGCCGAGCCGGGGGAGATCCTCACCGTGGGCGGGGAGCTGGCGGTCCAGGACTACCTCATCAAGGAAGTCCAGATGGTCTACCGCACCCAGGGCGTGGATATCAACGACAAGCACATCGAGGTCATCGTCCGGCAGATGATGAAGAAGGTAAAGGTGGAGGAAGCCGGGGACACCACCTTCATCCAGGGCTCCATGGTGGACCGCAGCGAGGTGCAGCGGCGCAACGAGGAACTGATGGCGGAGAACGCCGCCGACGGCGGCTGCCGCCGCCCCGCCGTGACACGGCCGGTGCTGCTGGGCATCACCAAGGCCAGTCTGGCCACCGATTCCTTTATGTCCGCCGCCTCCTTCCAGGAGACCACCCGTGTCCTTACCGACGCCGCCATCAAGGGCAAGACCGACCCCCTCCAGGGTCTGAAGGAGAACGTCATCATCGGCAAGCTCATCCCCGCCGGCACCGGCCTGGTGAGTTACAGCGAGGTGATCCAGGAGGAGCCGGAGGAGCAGCCCCGGGAGGGCGAAGCCCCGGAGGAGGAGGCCAAGGCCCCCCTGGCCGAGGACGACGACCTGCTGGAGGGCGACGACGAACTGGAAGAGGAACTGGAGGCCGATGACACCGAGGAGGCCACCCTCTAAGAGCCTGTCCTATTGCCCAGGGCCAAAGGGAAAAAACGCCCCTTGGCCCTGGTTTTTCTAAAAACTGGGCATGATAACTAAAAATGCCCGGGGAATATCCTGCAAAACATCCAAATATCGGGCGAAAACCGCTTGACAAGCCGTATTGTGCTTTGGTAAAATATTTAATTGGTGGCGGCCGGCCATTTTTTGACGGCGGGCCGCCGGAAAAGCCGGTCCGACCAGCGTGAACACGCTGTGGGATATATCTTTTTTAAGGAGGTGCAAGAATATGCCGACCTTTAACCAGCTCGTCCGCAAAGGGAGAGAGACCGTGGAGAAGAAGTCCACCGCCCCCGCCCTGCTGAGAGGATGGAACTCCAAGAAGCGCGCGGCCATCCAGCAGAACTCCCCCCAGAAGCGTGGTGTGTGTACTGCCATCAGAACATCCACCCCCAAAAAGCCCAACTCCGCCCTTCGTAAGGTAGCCAGGGTGCGCCTTTCCAACGGGATCGAAGCCACCAGCTACATCCCGGGCATCGGCCACAACCTGCAGGAGCACAGCGTGGTCCTCATCCGCGGCGGCCGTGTCAAGGACCTGCCCGGTGTGCGTTACCACATCATCCGCGGCACTCTGGATGCCCAGGGCGTTGCCAAGCGGATGCAGGCCCGTTCCAAGTACGGCGCGAAGCGGCCGAAGAAGGCCGGTGCCGGTAAGTAAGAGGACGCCCCGAGGACAAGACCGTGTATCCGCGGCGAAGAACGCTTTGTGTGGATACGGCTTGTAAAAGTTTGCGTAATGACTGCCAGACAACGGCAGCATCCATGAACGATAGATGGATATGGCCAGTCTGGCGCAAACGGGAGTTTTTCTGCTTTCGAGTACCGATGATCTCATACCAAATATGAAGGAGGGAAGCGAAGTGCCAAGACGTGGTAATATCGCGAAGAGAGACGTACTGCCGGACCCCCTGTATGGTTCCAAGCTGGTGACCCGGCTGGTGAACAGCATCATGCTGGACGGCAAAAAGGGCGTTGCCCAGAAGATCGTCTACGGGGCGTTCGACATCGTCCGGGACAAGACCGGCAAGGACCCCCTGGAGGCCTTTGAGCAGGCCATGGAGAACATCATGCCGGTGCTGGAGGTCAAGGCCCGCCGTGTAGGCGGCGCCACCTACCAGGTGCCCATGGAGGTGCGGCCGGAGCGCCGCCAGACCCTGGGCCTGCGCTGGCTCACCGCCTACTCCCGCACCCGGTCCGAAAAGACCATGCGGGAGCGGCTGGCCGGGGAGATCTGCGATGCCCTGAACAACCAGGGCGGCGCCTGCAAGAAGCGCGACGACACCCACAAGATGGCCGAGGCCAACAAGGCTTTCGCCCACTACCGCTACTAATTTTCATTCTCGTCCCTGACCCCGCCTGCTGTATGGCGGGGGCGGGGCAGCATTTCTGAGTTTTAGGAGGGCATTATGCCAAGAGAAGTATCTCTGGAGATGACCCGGAACATCGGCATCATGGCGCACATCGACGCTGGGAAGACCACCACCACCGAGCGTATCCTGTTCTACACGGGCAAAACGCACAAGATCGGTGAGACCCACGACGGTACCGCCCAGATGGACTGGATGGCGCAGGAGCAGGAGCGTGGTATCACCATCACCTCCGCCGCCACCACCTGTTTCTGGACCCACTCCGAGCTGCAAAGCGACCCGGCCCTGGCCAAAAAGAACCGCCACCGGATCAACATCATCGACACCCCCGGCCACGTGGACTTCACCGTGGAGGTGGAGCGTTCCCTGCGGGTGCTGGACGGCTCTGTCACCGTCATGTGCGCCAAGGGCGGCGTGGAGCCCCAGTCGGAGACGGTCTGGCGCCAGGCGGATAAGTACCGCGTGCCCCGGATGATCTACGTCAACAAGATGGACATCATGGGGGCCGACTTCTACAACGTTCTGAAGATGGTCCATGACCGCCTGAAGTGCAACGCTGTCCCCATCCAGCTGCCCATCGGGGCGGAGGAGACCTTCCGGGGCATCGTCGACCTGGTGAAGATGAAGGCGGAGATCTACTACGACGACCTGGGCATGGATATCCGGGAGGAAGAGATCCCCGACGACATGAAGGACCTGGCCGAGGAGTACCGGGGCAAGCTGCTGGAGGCGGTAGCCGAGCAGGACGAGACCCTGATGGAGAAGTACCTGGAGGGCGAGGACCTGGACGTGGCCGAGATCAAGAAGGTCATCCGTGCCGCCACCCTGGCCAACCAGATGATCCCGGTGGTCTGCGGTACCTCCTACAAGAACAAGGGGGTCCAGAACCTGCTGGACGCCATCGTGGACTATATGCCCGCCCCCACCGACATCGAGGCCATCAAGGGCATCAACCCCGAAACCGAGGAGGAGGAGGAGCGTCCCTCCAGTGACGACGCCCCCTTCGCCGCCCTGGCCTTCAAGATCATGACCGACCCCTTCGTGGGCAAGCTGGGCTTCTTCCGGGTCTATTCCGGTACCCTCAGTTCCGGTTCCACCGTCTACAACCCCGATAAGGACGTGGACGAGCGCATCGGCCGCATCCTGATGATGCACGCCAACAACCGTACCGACATTCCCCAGGTCTACGCCGGGGATATCGCCGCCGCCGTGGGCCTCAAGAACACCACCACCGGTGACACCCTCTGCGACGAGAAGCACCCCATCATGCTGGAGTCGATGGAGTTCCCCGAGCCTGTGATCCGGGTGGCCATCGAGCCCAAGACCAAGGCGGGGCAGGAGAAGATGGGCATCGCCCTGGCCAAGCTGGCCGAGGAGGACCCCACCTTCAAGACCTACACCGACGAGGAGACCGGCCAGACCATCATCGCCGGCATGGGCGAACTGCACCTGGAGATCATCGTCGACCGCCTGCTGCGCGAGTTCAAGGTGGAGGCCAACGTGGGCAAGCCCCAGGTGGCCTACAAGGAGACGGTGAGAAAGCTGGCCGACGTGGACATGAAGTACGCCCGCCAGTCCGGCGGTAAGGGCCAGTACGGTCACGTCAAGATCAAGCTGGAGCCCAACGAGAGCGGCAAGGGCTACGAGTTCATCAACGCCACCGTGGGCGGCGCCATCCCCAAGGAGTATATCCCCGCGGTGGACGCCGGCATCAAGGGCGCCATGCAGAGCGGCATCATGGCCGGCTACCCGGTGGTGGACTGCAAGGTCACCCTCTACGACGGCTCCTACCACGAGGTGGACTCCTCCGAAATGGCCTTTAAGATCGCCGGCTCCATGGCCTTCAAGGAGGCCATGAAGAAGGCCGACCCGGTCATCCTGGAGCCCATCATGAAGGTGGCGGTCATCGTCCCCGACGAGTACATGGGCGACGTCATCGGCGACCTCAACTCCCGCCGGGGCCAGATCCAGGGCATGGAGGCCCGCCAGGGCACCCAGCAGATCAACGCCTTCGTCCCCCTGTCCGAGATGTTCGGCTACGCCACCGACATGCGCAGCAAGACCCAGGGCCGCGGCCAGTACACCATGGAGCCCAGCCATTACATCGAGGTGCCCAAGAGCATCGCCGAGAAGATCATGGCTACCCGTGGCAAGGGGACCGAGTAAGTCCGGGACGGATGAACTTTTCCTTGCATTTTGCCGGGAAAATTGCTACAATACGTGTATAGCGCACCACAGAAGGAAAAAGAACGTATCCTAGATGTAAAGGGAGGAACAAGAACCATGGCCAAGCAGAAATTCGAGCGCACCAAGCCCCATGTAAACATCGGCACCATCGGCCACGTCGACCACGGCAAGACCACCCTGACCGCCGCCATCACCAAGGTGCTGGCGATGAAGGGCCAGGCCCAGTACGAAGCCTATGATATGATCGACAAGGCCCCCGAGGAGCGGGAGCGCGGCATCACCATCAACACCGCCCACGTGGAGTATGAGACCCCCAACCGTCACTACGCCCACGTTGACTGCCCCGGCCACGCCGACTACGTCAAGAACATGATCACCGGCGCCGCCCAGATGGATGGCGCGATCCTGGTGGTCTCCGCCGCCGACGGCCCCATGCCCCAGACCCGCGAGCACATCCTGCTGGCCCGTCAGGTGGGCGTGCCCTACATCGTCGTCTTCCTGAACAAGGTGGACCAGTCCGACGATGACATGATCGAACTGTGCGAGATGGAGATCCGTGACCTGCTGTCCAGCTACGACTTCCCCGGCGACGACACCCCCATCATCAAGGGCTCCGCCCTCCAGGTGCTGGAGTGCGCCAGCACCGATCCCTCCGATCCCACCTACGCCCCCATCCACGAACTGATGGCGGCTGTTGACGACTTCATCCCCACCCCCGAGCGCAAGGCTGACCTGCCCTTCCTGATGCCTATTGAGGACGTCTTCACCATCACCGGCCGCGGCACCGTTGCCACCGGCCGTGTGGAGCGTGGCCAGGTCAAGACCGGCGACGAGGTGGAGATCATCGGCCTCACCGACGAGCGGAAGAAGACCGTCGTCACCGGCGTCGAGATGTTCCGCAAGACCCTGGATTACGCCGAGGCCGGCGACAACATCGGCGCCCTGCTCCGTGGCGTGCAGCGCACCGAGATCGAGCGCGGCCAGGTGCTGTGCAAGCCCGGTTCCATCCATCCCCACACCAAGTTCCGGGCCCAGGTCTACGTTCTGAAGCAGTCTGAGGGCGGCCGTCACACCCCCTTCTTCAACAACTACCGTCCCCAGTTCTACTTCCGTACCACCGACGTGACCGGCGTCATCACCCTGCCTGACGGTGTCGACATGTGCATGCCTGGCGACAACGTTGAGATGGATGTTGAGCTGATCACCCCCATCGCCATCGAGGAGGGCCTGCGTCTGGCCATCCGTGAGGGCGGCCGCACCGTCGGTTCCGGCGTCGTCATCAAGATCAACGAATAAGCGGGCCGGGCCCGCTGCCACGCCCTACCCGGGCCGGACGAAAGTCCGGCCCTTTTGGCTGTGGTGGGGGCTGGCGGGTGCCTGGAGACTTGGGCAGCAGGAAAAAGGAGGGTATGACGGTGAGGACAGAGACGGAAAGGCAGGATACACGCAAGGCTATGGCGTTTGACCTGTGTGAGATCATTGACGAGGATCCTTCTCAGGAGACTTACACGAAAGAGGAGATCAAAAAACTCATTCGGGTATATGTTACCACGGCGGACCAGAAGTGAACAGAAAAAAGCGCCCCCCGGCAGGAATGCGGGGGGCGCTTTTTTCTATGGGGGGATTTTGGGGCGGGGAGCCTTGCGTGCAAAATATGCGCAAAACAGGACCAAATCGGCGCAGGGAGGAAAATGGGGCGGTTTCTTTGCTATAATAAAGTCTGTACCGTTCCGGGAAAGGACAGTTTTTTTGGGAGGGGAGGGGAGCGGCATGGAGTGTCCATCAATGAGGGGCTGCTTACAACAGCCCAGGGCGGGGTGCAACGTTTGGCCGGAACAGACCTGCCCCGCCTTCCGGCTGCGCAGGGTGGGGCTTTGCGGGCGGCAGTGCTGCTGGTTCTGCCGCTACGCCAACTTCCACCTGCTGGAGCAAAACGCCCTGGAGGTCGGGGTCTGCTGCTGGCCCCGGGATGTACTGGCCTCCACGCCTGGTGGCCGCCCTGTGCCCCGGCAGCTGGATGACCGGGCCCGTTGACCTGCCCCGTCCTGCCGGGGTCACGGGATGACAGGTTCGTACCAATACCTTGTATTCTTTTCACAAATTCGACAGAATTTTATAGAAAAATGCTATAAAATATTGAAATCTTAACTAAAATATGATAAGGTTATCTAAATGCCCACACGAGACATATGGTAATTTCCCTCAAATCACTTGATACCCCATGGCAAAGGTGGACCGATGATGAACGAATTGCTGCAAAAAAAGAATAACGGCTTCACCCTGGTGGAGACGCTGGTTGCCGCCGGGATACTGGCGATACTCATCGCTGTTTCCGCCGTGGGGCTGGCCCGGGCCCGGGCGATGCTGAAGATCACCGAGATGGACAACGCCGCCCGGTCCATCTACATGGCGGCGGAAAACCAGGCGGTGCTGCTGAAAAACGGCAAGCGGCTGGGCAGCCTGGTGAAAAAGACCGGCACCGGGGACAACGCCATCCAGGCCACCGCCGCCGTGGCCGGTGTGGCGGAGGGGGAGGAAGCCGCCGCCCCGGTGGAACTGTACTACATCCAGGGGAGCGACCCCGCCATGGAGCGGCTGCTGCCGGCGGGGAGCATCGACCCCGCCCTGTGGGATGGGGATTTTTATGTCTTTTACGAGCCGGTGAGCGGCTGTGTCACCGATGTTTTCTTTTGTGAAACGGCCATTGGCGGGATGGACCAGGCGTTTTATAACATCTGGACCACCGCCACCCGGGAGGAAAGGACAAAGCCCATGCTGGGCTACTACGGCGGCGGCCAGGCGGAGGGAGAGGAGACCGGTCCCGCCTCCGCCCCCTACATCGACGTGGAGATCGACAACGGGGAGCGGCTGACGGTGAAGGTCACCTACTGGCTGCCCCAGTCGGTGGGGTCGGGGGACTACATACTGGATGTGTCGCTGGACTACCCGGGGATGAACCGTTTGGACTTGATGAACCACGGGGACCACACGCGGCTGACCCAAACCGGCCCCGTTGCCAGCGGCAGCGGCAATACATACACCAAGACATGGGTGCTGGATGAACTGGGGAACAGAAAGTTTGCCGGGCTTTATAGTGACGCCATCGCCCCCGGGGACAGCTTTACCGTCACCGGGACGTTGGCCCCCGCCGGGGACAAATTCGATGAGGTGACCGACAGTGACACCGACAACAGCCTGTTTTCCGAAAGGAGCACAGGGGACACCGCCAATATCGCCTGCCTGCGGCATTTGCAGAACCTGGACCAGGACTATTCCAAGGTGGCGGGCAAGACCAAGGCGGTGCAGGAGAGCGTTATCCTCTGCCACAGCAGCAACGAGACTTACCAGGGGTACAAGTTTACCCCCATCACCAACGGGGAACTGACCAGCTACGACGGCAAGCAGCTGGAGATACGGGAGTTGTATGTATCCGGGGCGGGGAAGGATTCCGGGCTGTTTTCCTATGCCGGTGGCACCACCTTTACCGGGGTACGGCTGGTGAACGCCACAGTAAATGCCAATGACAACATCAAGGCTGCCGGTGCCCTGGCGGGGGTGGCGGACAATGCCACCATCAAAGATTGCCGGGTCTACTGGGAGCCTGACCAGGGGGAAGCCGACCTGCGGGGCCTGCTGGGCAGCGACCAGGCAGGGGCCGGGGGCTACCGGTACATGATCACCGGCAGCGACGCCGGCGGGCTGGTGGGAAGGATGGCAAGGGCCAGCACCATCGAAAATTCCTTTGCGGCCACCACGGTGAAGGGGACCAACGTCACCGGGGGCCTGGTGGGGCAGAACACGGGCACGCTGGCCATCGGGGGCTGTTACGCCGATTGTTACCTGGCCGGTAAGGCCGCCGGGTTGGTCGGGGACCTGACCGGTGATGTCACCCTTACCAACAGCTACGCCGCAGGGTTCATCGCCCAGGACACAGAGACGGCCGCCGGGTTCTGCCTGGGGAACGGAAAGACCCACACCGAGAACTGCTATTCGGTGATGTCCTACACCAAGGAGGATGGGACTTTTTACCCGCTGACCCAAAACTATAGTGCCAATCAGGATGTGTATACAACTACATTTTACCGCGGGGAGTACAAGGGCTTTGAGCAGTGGGGCATGTCCTACAGCGGGATGACCGACCCCGGCTTTGCCGGGGAGATGGGGGACGCCTTTGGCTGGAAGGGGGCGGGGAGCAGCCACCCCTACAACCTGCGGGAGAGCCAGAACCTGGTGGTGTACAGCTTCCCGGGCCTAAAGGACCTGCCCCATTACGGGGACTGGAACGCCGAGTTCAAGGAGCCCAGCCTGGTCTACTACGAGAAGTACAGCGACGGGAGTTACGGCTTTTCCGGCGGCAACGCCCGGTATCTGATCGGGGAGTTGGAGAATGACAAGACCATCGTTTCCGACGGGTACGCCGTGGCCATCCGGGCGGATGACCTGACGGAAAGTAATCTGGTCATCACTTATACCTATTTTGATGAAAATGGGGCAAAAAAGACCTTCGATAAGACCTATTATAAGGGCCAGGCCCCGGACGGCGGGGAGTCCTTCCAGGAGGCCAGCTGGGACGGGGGAAATTATTACCTTGCCCTGCTGCCCAACGGGGCGGAGGACGACGAGAACGTCCCCGACCTGGTGAACGGCAAAAAGACCAGCGAAAACCTTTACCAGTACCTGGATTTCCAGTTCACCCTGGGCAACGACAAGGTGAAGTCGGGGACCTACTTCTATATCCCCCACTTTGCGGAAACGGTGGTGCCCTACATCCTGGCGGAGGGGGAAAGCGCCCCGGAGTGGGACGACGAAAGCGCCAGGGAGTACGCCGCCGGGCTGCTGGAAAACCGTGGCACCGTCAGCATCCGCACCCCGCGGCACCTGTACAGCCTCAGCCTTTACCCCCACTACTACCACAACACCCAGCGGCGTGTCACCTACCACCAGCAGCTGGACCTGAACTACGTGGGCTACACCGGGTACGAGCTGTTCCCGGGACCGGCGGCACCGGGCCAGGCGCAGGAGATCTTTGCCCAGGCGCCTGTCGGTGACCGGGAGAAGCCCTTTAACGGCAGCTACAACGGGGACTGTCACACCATCACCGGGGTCACCTTCCAGGCCGACGCCACCCGCCTTTATGCCGGGCTGTTCGGCTTTAACGAAGGCACTTTGCGGAATATCGTCTACCGGATGGACCCGGAAAAGACCGTCTCCATCGCCATGGGGGACGGCTCCCAGAGCCTGTATGTGGGCGGGCTGGCAGGGGGCAACTCCGGCACGGTGGAAAACTGCGCGGTCTCCGGCGTCAGCCTGGTGGGCCGTTCCATCGGCTCCACCATCTACGTTGGGGGGCTGGCGGGGCAGAACAACGGCATCATCCGGGCCAGCGGGGCCGAGACCGCCACCCTCTCCGCCCAGTGCGACACCTACGCCCGCGCCTATGTGGGGGGGCTGGTGGGGCAGAACAACAGCGCCGGGACCATCCGCACCTCCTACAGCGTGGGCCGGACCACCGCCGTGGTGGATAACACCTCCGACGCCCGCATCTGCGGCTTTGTGGGGTACAACTATGGCAACATACGGGACAGCTACGCCGCCCAGGACCTGCGCAGCAGCGGGCGGCGGGTGGAGACCTTCGGCTTCTGCGGCGTCACCGACGGCAAGCAGGAGGGAACTGTCTACCTGAACAAGGGCAACTTTACCTATCGGGACGTCTCCTATACCGCCAACTACGTCCCCCGCAAGGCGGAGGAAAAGAAGTACCAGGAACTCGCCGACCAGACGAAAGCCTCCATCATCACCGGGATGAAGTTCGTGGAGGGGGATAAGACCTTCCCCTACCCCACCGCCGTCACCGGCAGCGACGGCGAGCCGGTCCACTACGGGGCCTGGCCTGTCCCCATGGAGTTGGGGCAGATGGGGGTCTACTACTGGGAGAAGCTGGAGCGGCTGGAGAAGGAGAACACCGCCGGGGACGGGGACGCCCCTGCTCCCGCCTCCGCCTACTATGTCAGCCTGCTGGCGGTGGAGCCGGAGAAAACGGTCATCACCAAACTGAGCACCCTTTCCACCGCCCGTGATGACGGGATGGTGGTGAGCGACTACGGGTACGGGTACTACGGGATGGAGTTTGCGACGGTGGAGGCCCAGGCGGAGAAGATAGAAGGCTGGCAGGGCAGCACCCTGACCGAGGTGGATGCCGCCCTGGCGGGGCTGATGCCGGGCTTTACCTTCCACTCCTACCGCAGCTTTGACCCCAACACAGCCCCGGAAAGGGTGACGACTGACCTGTACCCCACCGGGGACCCCAACGGGACGGTGACCCTGACCCAGAAGGGTGCCACCGACGCCGACGAACTTACTGCCAGTTTCCAGGTGAACCCCCACTTTGCCGACGCCTTGGCGGTAAAGGAGTACCCCGCCGGGTGGAGAGCAAATCCTTTCATGACAGAGATCCCCGGCAGCAAGGAAAACCCCTACGAGGTGCGGGCGGTGGCCCAGCTGGAGTTGATCAACTGGCATAAGGGAAATAGGGATACCAGGACGGTGCTGGAGGGGACGGCGGATGCCGTCGATCGCTTCCCGTACCTGTGCAGATCCAATGCTAATGGCGCAAAAGGAAAATACTATTGGCAGCAAAGCCACGACCTGGACGGGAAGGGGGAGGAATATACCCCTATTGCGGAATATTACGACCCGTCGGGTGGCAACAACGGCAACCTGTATGGCTGGTTTGGCGGGACCTATGACGGGGCGGATTATGTCATCAAAAATGTCAGCATCAAGGGAGGGACCGCTTCCTGCGCCGGGCTGTTCGGTGTCGTCTATGGCGGCACGCTGAAAAATATGATCCTCCACGATGAAAGCGGCCAGGGAAGGATCGAGAGCGGACATGATGAAAACACCCAAACTCGCTGGTACGCCATTGGCGCGCTGGCTGGGGTGGCGGCAAAGGATGGCGGCCAAGGCGGGGTGGAGTCCTGCGCTGTTTCCGGCTACACCATCACCGCAAATGTCTTTACCAAAGGAGGTGCCGACGCCTGGGGTGGCAGCTGCATCGGAGGCCTGCTGGGTATTTCCAGAATGGACCTCAACGGCTGTTCCGCTGTAACGAATATCGTTGTTCCGTCAACTGCTGTGGACAACGACAATATGCGTATTGGCGGTTTGGTGGGTGTTTGCCAAAATATCCCTGAAGGAGAGATCGATATAAACACCTATGCAGCCATTACGAATTGTTACGCCGGTGGGAGCATCCGTGTTCATAAGGACGCAAGTAAGGCTTCATTTGCAGCTGGACAAAAACCCGCAGCGAGTGGCAATTTCTCAAAGGGTATCTATATTGGCGGCATCGTTGGCGGCAGCTACATGAAGCCCCTGCGAGTGAATGGAAGCGGCCCTTATATTGGGATCCTGGGGAACGCAGATTATAGGAACACCATCTTGCAGACAGGTAGCGATAATACCAACAACAGCATTAAAAACAGCTACAGTTATGTTACGTTGCCCAGCGTGACCGGTGACGATGCCAACCCCTATATCCGGGCGGTCTATGCCATAGGTGGTACCGGTGACGTTTACACGAGGGATGAGATCGCAACAGTACAAGTAAAAAGCGGGCAAAGGCATACGGTCGGGAACCTTGGGAAGTGCACGATCTCCAACTGCTACTATCTGGGGGATACGGTTCTGAAAAACAACCCAGGCGGGATCAGAAAAATACGGCAACAGAATGACTGCTTGAGTTTCAAGACCGATATCTACGATACCAACGGCATCAACTACAATACACCCGCCTACGATAGCACTGCCCCTTACAATGATACCCCAAACCCCAACGTCACGAACCAAGCCTACCGCCAGTTGGCCGGGGATGACATCTACACCAGGCTCTCCGGCTTTGCCCCCGTCACCAGCACCGAGGCGGGGTTCCCGGTGCCGGGCAAGTACAGCTACGCCCCCAGCGCCCGGAAGGACCTGCAAGGGATCAATTACCCCTTCCCCACCATCCTGACCCGGGAGGGCGGCTACCATGTCCACTACGGCCAGTGGCCCGCCTACGGCATCGTGCGGCCGGAGTATGGCGGCGCCCCTATCATCCTGGACCTGTTCACCGCCCTGCCCCATACCGAGATATTGACCCTGGAGGAGGTGGCGGACGGCGGGTGGAGCCTGGGATCCGGGGAGCCAGCGGACGTGGCGGAAGCCACCCTGAGCGACAACCCTGACGGGACGGCGACCCTTACCGTCACCGCCCGGAAAAAGGGCAGCACCACCCTGACCATCCGCAACGGGAACGAGGAGATCGTCATCACCGTCAACGTCACCACCCAGCTGGAATTGCAGCCCACCCAGGTGACTGTCTTTGAAAACGACAGGGTGACGGTGCCGGTCACCCCCCACGGGGCCACGGACGCCCTGCTTCCCGGGCCGTGGCAGCTGATCGCCGCCGGGGCCAGCGACGGGCTGCGGTGCAGCGTTGCAGAGAACAGCGACACCACCAAAAGCGTCACCATCCAAAGCGGCCCGGCCGACCGGGAGACCCAGGAGGCGGTGAACCTCCACTACAAGTACACTCACGGCGGCACCGGCTACGAAGGCAGCAGCGCCGTCACCGTGACGGTGATGCCGCAGCCGGAGGTGGTGGAGGTCAGTCCTAACGACCTTTGGACCATGGACTTTAGCGGGTATGACGGGCTGATACTGACTAAGGTGGAGGTCTCCAATGGAGGGGCTCAGGTAACGATAACAGAGGGCAACAAGACTCTCAACATCATGAAAAAGCCACTCTTCCAGGGGACCGAGATACCGTTGGAGATCACCCTCACCGACAAGGACGGACTGGAACACACGCTGACCAACACCATCACCATCCAGACCCCGCCCCCAGGACCCACACCATAACAGAAAGGAGGCCCCCCGGTGGAAAAACTGCGGCGAAAATTAAAGGACAGCCGGGGGGCTACCATCATCCTGGCCCTGCTGTTCCTGCTGCTGTGCATGATGGTGGCCGCCACCCTGCTGATGGCGGCGGTCTCCAACGCCGGCAAGGCCCAGCGCAGCCGGGTGGAGCAGCAGAAGCATCTGACACTGTCCTCCGCCCTGGACCTGGTCCGGGTGGAACTGGAGGCGGCGGAGTACCGGGGGCGGTACAGCTATGAGAAGGAGACGGTGCCGAACATCGGGGCGGTAGCCGGGCCGGACGGGACATACAAGCCGGAGGACTGCCACGACAAGCACACCTACACCCAGCGGCCGGGGGAACTTGCCACCTCCCTGAATGCCCTGAAGCCGCTGTCGGCGGAGATGGATATCCTCTTTGCCAGGGTCTTTTCCCTGGGCAGCGAGCAGTTTAAGGATGAATACGTCTATGACCGGATACCGGTCCCGGCGGAAGGGGATATCCCCAAGGCCCCCCATGAGCTGACACTGGAGGTGACGCTGGACGACGCCGGAAAGGAAAGCTACCCCGGCCTGGGGGAGAAGGTGACCATCACGGCGGAGGTCCGGCCCACCGGGGTCATCCACCTCACCGCCGCCCTGGGGGAGGAAGAGAACGGCTACCAGTACAAGATGGAGGCCGAGTTGGAGCCGGTGAAAAAGCCCAGGGACGTGCTGGCGCTGGCGGAAACACCCACCGGCGAAACGCATGATAACGACGGGAACTACGACTATTACCAGACCGAGCCTTTGAAGTGGAAGCTGGGCTGGGTGTCCAAGCAGGAGGAGGTGGCGGCGCCATGAGCAGCAAGCTGAAGGACCAGCGGGGGGAGACCCTCACCGAGGTGCTGGCGGCGGTGCTGGTGTCCGCCATCTCGGTGGCGCTGCTGTTCGGCGGGGTGATGGCCTCGGCCAGCGTGGAGAACCAGGCCCGGAAGTGGGACACCGCCTACTACGGGGCGCTTTCCGCCGCCGAGGGCCGCGCCGAGATGGCCACGCCGCCTGTGGGTACCGGCTTCAAGCTAAAGGTGACCACCAACGCCCCCGGGGTGCTGTCCCAGGAGGTGGGCATCCAGGTATACGGTCAGAAAGGGGCCTGGTCCTATGCCAAGGCGGAGGGGACAGGGCCATGAGGAAAAAGCTGGCGGAGAAAAGCGGTGTCTCCCTGGTGGAGATGCTTTGCGCCACCATCATCCTGGTGTTGCTGGGGCTGCTGCTGAACACCGGGTTGCAGCTTTCCCTGAAGAGTTACCGGGAACTGCGGGCGGAGTCGGAGACCCAGCTTCTGCTGGCCACCGCCATCGACGCCCTGGCGGACGACCTGCGGTACGCCCGGCGGGTGGAGACCGATGCCGGCGGCGCCTTAAAAAGCTACCACAGCGATTCCTACGGCAAGGATACCGCCATCACGGTGGATGCCGATACCGGCCAGCTGCTGGCGGCGGGGAAGCGGGTGCTGCCCCCCGGGGCCTACGGCAAGGGGGCCTACCACATCCAGGGGCTGGAGATCACCTACGACAAGGATACCCTGTTGTTCACGGTAAAGCTGGAGGTGACGGCGCCGGGCATCCCCGGGGCGGGGGCCAAGACCCCCGAGGAAGGGGTCACCATCCGGTGCCTGAACCCCGCCATGACCGCACCAGAAGGAGAAGGAGGGACCACACCATGAAATATATCCGCCTTGGCGACCTGCTGGTGAAAAGCGGGACCATCACCCAGGCCCAGCTGGAGGAGGCGCTGGCGCTGCAATCCGGCAGCGGCAAGCGGCTGGGGACGGTGCTGCAGGAGCAGGGCTTCATCACCGAGGGGCAGCTGATCGACACCCTGATGGACCAGCTTGGGGTGGAGTTCATCGACCTGAACGGCTACAGCATCGCCCCGGAGCTGGCCCAGGTGGTGCCAAAGAGCATCGCCAAAAAGTACCTGGTGGTGCCGGTGCGGGTGACACGGACCGACATCCAGGTGGCCATGGCCGACCCCCTGAACTTTGTGGCCATCGAGGAGGTGCGGGCGGTGACCCGGCGGCGGGTGGTGCCGCTGATCGCCACCGCCGCCGCCGTGGAACGGGCGGTGCAGAACCTGTACAGCAACCAGGGGGCGATGCAGGCCATCGAGGACATGCGCCGGGACCTGATGGGGAGCCAGTTTGCCCCCGCCGCCACCATCGCCGCCCCCGGGGTGGCGGTGGACGAGGAGGAGGCCGACGCCGCCCCCGCCATCCGGCTGGTGAACTCCATCATCGACCGGGCCTGTACCGAGGGGGCCAGCGATATCCACATGGAGCCGGGGGAGGACAGCATGGTCATCCGCATGCGCATCGACGGCGCCCTGCGGCCGGTGATCACGGTGCCCCAGGAACTCCAGGGGCCGGTGATCAGCCGGATGAAGATCATGGCCCGGATGGACATCGCCCAGAAGCAGCTGCCCCAGGACGGGCGCTCCAACGTCACCGTCCGGCAGGAGACGCTGGACCTGCGTATCTCCACCCTGCCCACCATCCACGGGGAAAAGGTGGTGGCCCGTCTGCTGCGAAAGACACCGGCGCTCTCCTCCCTGGAGGGCATCGGGCTGGCGGGGAACAACCTGGAAAACTTCTGCCGGCTGGTGGACCACACCGCCGAGGGGATGATCCTGATGGTGGGGCCCACCGGCTCCGGCAAGACCTCCACCCTTTCCGCCATCATCCAGCGGCTGCGCCGGGACGAGGTGAACCTGGTGAGTCTGGAGGACCCGGTGGAGTACAACATCGACGGGGTCTGCCAGGTGCAGATCAGCGACAAGACCGGCCTGACCTTCGCCAACGTCCTGCGGTCGGTGCTGCGCCAGGACCCGGATATCATCGCCGTGGGGGAGATCCGGGACGGGGAGACCGCCGACATCGCCATGCGGGCGGCCATGACCGGGCACCTGGTCTTTTCCACCGTCCACACCAACAACGCCGTCAGTTCCATCGACCGGCTGCTGGACATCGGGGTGGAGCCTTACCTCATCGCCGGGGCGGTGAAGGGCATCGTCAGCCAGCGGCTGGTGCGGCGGGTCTGCCCCAGCTGCCGCCGGGCCTATGCCCCCAATCCCGAGGAGATCCGGGCCATGGGACTGGAGGAGGGTGCCCCTGTCACCTTCTACCGGGGGGAGGGGTGCAGCGAATGCTTCGGCACCGGCTACCGGGGACGCACCGGGGTGTTCGAGGTGCTGACGGTGACGCCGGACATCCGGCGGGCCATCTACGCCCGGTCGCTGGACCGGCTGGAGGCGGCCATCCGGGAGACCAGCTTCTCCCCCATCGCCGACGACTGCCGCCGGCTGGTGCTGGAGGGAGTCACATCGGCAGAAGAAGTACACAGAGTGCTGGGAGACATTCAAGCATAAGCCTAAGTCTCCAGGCAGTCACTTACGCCCACCACACCGGTAAGGCCCCGCAGGGGCCGGGTAGGGCAAGACGGCGGCGGCACGCCGTCTCCAGGCAGTCACTTACGCCCGCCACACCGGTAAGGCCCCGCAGGGGCCGAGTAGGGCATGACGGCGGCGGCACGCCGCAGGGCAAGACGGCGGCGGCACGCCGCGGTATGACAGCGGCGGCACGCCGCGGTATGACAGCGGCGGCACGCCGCCAAGGAGGGTATGTTATGGTTCAGGAGTTGATCAAAAAGGCCCTGGAGGACGGGGCTTCGGACATCCATCTGGTGCGGGGGCTGGCCCCCCGGTACCGGGTGGACGGGGAGATACGGGAGATGGGGGGCGAGGCCCTGACCACCAAGGAATGTCTCTCCATCGCCGCCGAACTGGGGGGCGGTGACTTCCGCAAGGCGGAGGTGGTGGGGGAGCTGGACCTGGCCATCACGGTGGCGGGGGTCCGGTGCCGGGTGAACCTCTTCCGGCAGCAGGGGGCCTGGTCAGCCGCCATCCGGCTGCTGAGCGAGAGCATCCCCGAGATGACCAAGCTGGGGCTGCCCAAGGCGGCGGCGGAGTTCCCCGGGTACAGCCAGGGGCTGGTGCTCATCACCGGGGAGACGGGGAGCGGCAAGTCCACCACCCTGGCCGCCATCCTCAACGAGATCAACAAAAACCAGGCCAAGCATATCCTCACCCTGGAGGACCCCATCGAGTACGTCTACACCCCCGCCCGGTGCATCATCAACCAGCGGGAGGTGGGACGGGACACCGGCAGCTTCGCCGCCGGGCTGCGGTCCGCCCTGCGGGAGGACCCCGACGTGATCCTGGTGGGGGAGATGCGGGACCTGGAGACCATCGAGACGGCCCTCACCGCCGCCGAGACGGGGCACCTGGTGTTCGGGACGGTACATACCAATTCGGCGGCGGATTCCATCGACCGCATCGTGGACGTGTTCCCGGCGGAGCGGCAGCAGCAGATACGGCTGCAGCTGTCCATGTCCCTGAAGGCGGTGCTGAGCCAGCAGCTGCTGCCCAGGACCGGCGGGGGCCGGGTGCTGGCCTGCGAGGTGATGAAGACCGACGGGGCCATCCGCAACCTGATCCGGGAGGGGAAAACGCCCCAGATCTATAACGCCATCCAGACCACCGGCGCCATGGGCAACATCCTTATGGACCGGGCGCTGCAAAACCTGCTGCAGGCCGGCGCCATCAGCCAGGAGACCTACCAGAGCGCCCTGCGGGACGGCGGCCAGGCCAAGGCCCCGGAGGCAGGGCGGGGGGCGGGGACCGTCCCCATGGGGACACGGCACTCCGGCACCATAACGCTGTAAAACAGGCAAAGGAGGAGTAAGATGCCTACCTACCGATACGAGGGGGCCTACCCCGGGGGCGAAAGGGTCACCGGGGTGGTGGAGGCGCTGGACCAGTCCGACGCGGTGGCCCAGATCCGCCAAAGCTGCGAGGTGGTGCTGTCCCTGCGGGAGATCCCCCGGGTGGCGGCCAAGGACCCCCTGGGGCGGTTCCGGCGTGTCTCCGCCAAGAGCCTGGCCCTGGTCTGCCAGCAGTTCGCCATCATCCTGAAGGCGGGGCTGCCCCTGGTGCAGACGGTGGACCTGGTGGCGGGGCAGACCGAGGACAAGGTGGCCGCCGGCCTGCTGCGGCAGATGTCGGAGGACGTCAGCAACGGCTGGAGCCTCAGCTACAGCCTGGAGCGCCGGGGGGAGGGGCTGGTGCCCGCCACCTTCCGGGAGACGATACGGGCCGGGGAGGAGAGCGGCGACCTGCTCTCCGCCTTCCGCCGGGCGGGGGACTACTTTGCCCGGATGGACAAGACACGGGAGAGCGTCCTAAGCGCTCTGACCTACCCCGCCTTTGTCATCGTGGTGGCCATCGTGGTCATCTCCATCATCATGGGGTACGCCGTGCCCACCTTCCTGAACATGTTCGACAGCATGAGCATCGAATTGCCCTGGGTGACCCGGGCCCTCATCGCCGTTTCCGGCTTCTTCCAGAGGTACGCCCTGGTACTGCTGGGGCTGCTGGCCCTGGGGCTGTTGGGGCTGCGGCTGTACGCCGCCACCGAAAAGGGCGGGCCGGCCATGGCCCGGGCCCAGCTGCACATCCCCATCCTGGGGAACATCGCCCGGATGGGCGGGGCCAGCCAGTTCGCCCACACCATGTCGATGCTGCTGGCCGCCGGGATGCCCATTTTGCAGGCCATCGAGACCTCCGGCCGGACCATGACCAACGCCTGGATGTCCGGGGAGGTGCTGGACACCCTGCCGGGGGTGGAGGGTGGCCGGAGCCTGGGGGAATGCCTGAGCCACGCCAAGGAACTGCCCCAGATGCTGGTGCAGATGGCGGCGGTGGGGGAGACCACCGGCTCGCTGGAGGCCACACTCCAGGTGCTGGCGGAATACTACGACAACGAGGTGGACCTGCGGGTGAAGCGGGCGCTGGCCCTGCTGGAGCCGGCCATCATCGTGGTGCTGGCGATCTTCGTGGTGTTTATTTTGATGGCGGTGTATCTGCCGATGTTCAGTATGTACGCGGCCATTTGATAAGAAGAAAGAAAAGAAAGCATAGAAGGAGGGCTCCGTGATGGGGACCAAGAGCAGGAGGGAACAGAAGCTGTTCCGGGGCAAGGGGCCGCCGGGCGGGGAGCGCCCCGGCAGTTGAGAAGCGTTATTCCGAGCCTACGCCAACCCGGGCTCTGGATATAAAGTACATCCTATGTTACAGGAAGGAAGGGAGGAAAGTTTTCCTGACATGAAAAAAGGGTTGAGGGGAAAATTCCAAAACAAAAAAGGCTTTACACTTGTTGAGATGCTGATCGTGGTGGCCATCATCGCCATTCTGATCGCTGTGTCGATCCCGCTGGTTTCCGGTGCGCTGGAGAAGGCACGCGACGCCACTGACCAAGCCAATGAACGCGCTGCTAAAGCAGTAGCAGCCATTAAATACCTGAGTGATGAAGAAGGTTCCAAAACAGGAACATTCTGGTATGATGCAGTTAATGGTAAACTGGAGAACAGTGGCGGTGGGATTAGTCCTTATGGGCAGTGCACCGAAAAACATGATAGCGGCTACAACAGTGGTAGCACAGGTACAAAACATACGGATAAGGTTATCAAAGTTGTAATTGCAGATGGTGGTGAAATCACCATTAGTTGGGAAACTCCAAGTGGTAGCACCTCATGACCAGCTAAACAACAAAACATGACCCCTCGACCGAGACCCTCGGGTTGGCAAAGCACGGTTGGGGGAGAGTGACCATCGGAACGGAGAAGGTTCTCCCCCGTGGATGATAGACGCACATTTTACGCAAAATGTCGTCTTACCCACGGGTAAGACGATGGGAACTGTCCCCCAAGAAAAATTGGGGGCAGGCCCCGTGACCCGGGATCTGCTCCGTGTAAAGGAGAAGATCGTATCATGACAAAGAAAATGAAGAAGGAAAGCGGCTTCACATTGGTGGAAATGCTCATCGTTGTGGCCATTATCGCTATTTTGATCGCGGTTTCTATTCCCATGGTGACTGGGGCGCTGGATAAGGCACGAGTAGCTACGGACCAAGCTAATGAACGTTCTGCCATGGCGGTAGCATTGATTACATATCTTTCCGAAGATGATCCCATGACCAACCTGGCAGGCAAGGATAAGTATTATGTAGTTAGTAATACAGAAGGTAAGTTGCTTGATGATGAACCTACATCTGCTGGTTATGGCAAATGCAAAACCCATGATGGTGCCTACCTCAAAGTTCACTTTGGTGTAGATGATCCGTCTGAAATAACACTTGAATGGGCTGGTGGCAGTGGTGACAGTTTTGATAAAAATCCCCATAGTGCACCGTAACCATACCCTTCCCCTCCCCCTGCCCCACCCCGGGCAGGGGGGGCCGGGCGCCCGCTATGCGGGCGCGCCCCCCGGGGCGGG
>CAJUFR010000005.1:0-31675 GCA_910585525.1 uncultured Angelakisella sp. | reverse complement strand
CCCCCCCCCACCCGGGGCCGTGAATCGTCACGGCCCCGGGTGGACGCCTGGATGAGGCCCGGGGTGATAGGAAAAACCCCCGCGGGGGCGGGGGCGTTACTTCAATCGCCATAATGGCCGAAGCAAGACAGGATGATGAGAGTATCATCCTTCACCTGATAGATCAGGCGGTGCTCTTGGGTGATGCGGCGGCTCCAGTAGCCACGGAGATCGCCCCGCAGGGGCTCCGGTTTTCCACGGCCCTCAAAGGGAGTGCGCTCCACCTCCCGGATAAGGTCATTGACTTTCTTCAACAGCTTGGTATTATGGTCTTGCCAGTAAAGATATTCCGCCCAGGCATCGTCGTCCCACAGCTTTCTCAATCGTCCACCTCGACCAGTTCATGCTCGTGTCCCAGCCCGGCTTCTATACGCGCGGCACGCCGTTCCAACTCGCGGATGGTGGTCTCGGAATAGAAGGGGTCGCCGGAAAGGGATACAGATATCTTGTTTGCCCGGACAGACTGCTTTGCAAAAATAGTAAAGGCAGTGGTCAGATTCATCCCCACATCCCGGCAGAGACGTTCAAAATCATGCTTCAATTCGTCATCCATGCGGAAACTGACGGTTGCTTGTGCCATAGGGATCAACTCCTTTCCTATCCATTGTAACACGCTGTATGTAAAATATCAATACAAATTTATGCAAACGAAAGGAGGCGCCGCCTATGGATACCGCCGTTTGGACTGTCTATCTCTGCTTCTGGCTGGGGGTGCTGGGGGCGGTGCTGGGGTCGTTTTTCCACTGCGCCGCCGGGCGGTGGGCAGCCGGGGAGCATCCTTTTGCCGGGCGGTCACGGTGCGGCAGCTGCGGGCGGGTGCTGGGGGCGGGGGAGTTGGTGCCGGTCCTCAGCTTCCTGCTGCAAAGGGGCAGCTGCCGGGGCTGCGGGGAAAAGATACCCCCCGGCTGCCTTTGGGCCGAGTTGGCCGGGCTTTTGGGGGGCCTCTGCCTGGGGTTTTCCGTGGGGCCACGGCGGGAACTGGGGATGTGGACGGTCTGGGGCGTGGCGCTGCTGGCGGTCTCCCTGGCCGACGCCGCCCGGCGGATCATCCCGGATCAGCTGCTCCTTCTCCTGGCCGTCAACCGGCTGGTCTGGCTGCCGCTGCTGGGGGAGGATATCAAGGGGGCGGGGCTTTCCGCCCTGGGGGGCTGCGCCGTGGCCGCCGCCCTGCTGGCCCTGGTGCTGGCGGGGGAAAAACTCACCGGCAGGGAACTGATGGGGGGCGGGGACATCAAGCTGATGTTCGTTTTGGGGCTCTACTTCGATTGGCCCCGGCAGCTGCTGACGCTGCTGGCGGGGTGTCTGCTGGGGCTGGCCTGGGCGGCCGGGAGCGGCAAGAAGAAGGGGATCGCCATCCCCTTCGGGCCGTTCCTGGCGGCGGGGGCGGCGGCGACCCTCTGCTTCGGGGGGCCGCTGGTGGATTGGTATCTCAATTTGTTATAAATATCGTGTGTGAAGAGAGAGAGGGTATGTCATGGCAAAAATACGGCTAGGGTTCGATATCGGCAGCAACAGCCTGAAGATCGCCATCCTGCGGGGGGACCAGTTCCGGGTGGAGGAGATCCGGCTGCCGGAAAACCTGGTGGATGAAGGCGGGGTCATCCTGCCCCACGCCTTTACCGAGTACCTGCGGCAGCTGAAAAAGGAGTTATCCCTGCCCAAGGGGGCGGCCGCCCTGGCCCTGCCCCCCAGCCAGGCCATCTGCCGCCTGGTGACCATGCCAAGGATGACCACCAGCCAGCTGATGATGAACCTGCCCTACGAGTTCTCCGACTTCATCCAGGGGGAGGCGGAGCAGTACTTCTGCGATTACGCCGTCTGCGCCCCCACCGAGGAGGACGACGAAAAGGCCATCCCCATGATGGCCGCCGTGGCCGCCAAGAGCCGCCTGGCCTCCTATGTCCAGATGTTCGCCCAGGCGGGCATCCGGCTGGGGACCATCCTGCCCCAGGAGATGGCCCTCATCAACATCGCAAAGAGCCGGTCGGTGGGGCCGGAGGAGTATTTCTTTGTGGACCTGGGGCACCAGTACACCCGCATCACCGCCATCTGGCGGGACCGGGTCCACGCCACCCGGCAGATCCCTATAGGGGGCCGCTCCATCGACCTGGCCCTTGCCCAGGAGACAGGGGTGGACGCCTTCCTGGCGGGGTCGTATAAGCTGAGCGACTACCAGGGGGCCCACAGCGACCCGGCGCTGGTGGACCTCTGCGACCGCATCGCCGTGGAGATACTGAAGGTGCTGAACTTCTACCAGTTCACCTACCGGAACAGCAGCCTGGAGGGCATCTACCTGGCAGGAGGCGGGGCGGCGCTGCCCACCCTGCGCCAGGCCATCCAGAACACGGTGAGCCTGCCGCTGCTGGACCCGGCGGAGCTGCTGCCCGGGGCGGGGGATGCCGCCGCCACCGGTATCTTCGCCGCAGGCGTGGCCATGGGAGGGAAATGAGATGAGCAAGGGAAAGACCACGGTCCCCACCAAAGGGACCATGAACCTGTACTACAAACCGGACCGCACCACCAAGCCCGCCACCATCGCCCTGTATGTCCTCTTCGCCCTGACGGTGCTGCTGGGGCTGTCCAAGGTGCTGGTGTACGACCTGTGGATCCAGGTGGAGGAGACCAGGGCGGCGCTGGCGGTATCGGAGAGCCGCCTGGCGGGGGTGATGGCGGAGTTGAGCGACTACGACCAGGTGGAGGAGCGGTACTTCCGCTATGCCGCCACCGAGGAGGAGCAGGCGCTGGTGGACCGGATGGACGTGCTGTTCCTGCTGGACAGCGCCATCGGCACCGGCACCCAGATGAACAGCATCACCATCACCGGGGATGAGGTCCAGGTGCGGTTCTCCGGGGTGACCCTGGCCCAGACGGCCCGGATCGTCAGCACATTGGAGTCCTCCCCCCTGGTGGCGGGGACCACGGTGACCACCGCCTCCACCACCCAGGAGGAGGGGGCGCTGGTGCTGGCCACCGTCCACATCAAGCTGCAAAAGGAGGTGGCGGAATGAAGCGGAAGCTGACCCCCCGGGAATGGATGCTGCTGGGCGTGCTGGCGGTAGTGGCGGCGGTGAGCGGCTACATGATGCTGTTCCGCATGCCGATGATCCAGCAGCGGGACGGGATGCAGCAGCAGATCGTCCTCTGCCAGGAGCAGCTGGAGGCGGCCCAGGCACGGGTGACCAACAAGCAGAGGATGGAGCGGGAGTTGAAGGCCCTCTTTGAGAAGGACCCGGACCCGCTGAGTCTTGCGCCCTACGACAATCTACAGCCGGTGATGGTGGAGCTGCACCGGGTGCTGTCCGCCGCCCAGGATTACTCGCTGGCGTTCTCCACGGTGGAGACGGAGGAGACCATCGTCCGGCGGAGCATCAGTCTCAGCTTTACCAGCGGGAGTTATTCCGCTGCCAAGGATATTTTGAAGGAACTGCACGACGGGATGTACCGGTGCTTGCTCTCTGATCTGTCCATCACCATTGGGCAGGAGGCGACCAACGGGTTGACGACGGTGTCGGGGACGATCGTGTTCTTTGAGTATCAGGTGGAGGGGTAGGGGCGGCCAAAAACCTTTCCCTTCGCAGTTTCTAACCTTCAAAAAGCGCCCGCCCACCGGTAAGGTGGGCGGGCGCTTTTTGAACGGGCAGGCTTTTACTTCGCAGTAAACCGGTCCCGCTTGCGATAGGAGGTATGCAGCACCTGATGCGCCACATGGCTGCCAGGGGTCTTGAGGAACTCCTTGTAGATCAGCTGGAGGGTGGGGTTGTCGTGGGACTTCCGCACCGGCAGGTCCTTGTCCTCCTGGTAGAGGGCCGCCGCCCGCAGGCTCTTCAGGTCCACCCAGTTGCGGATGCGGGCGGGCTGGACCGGCTGTCCGCCGCCGTTGACGCAGCCGCCGGGGCAGCCCATGATCTCGATGAAGTGGTAGGTCTTTTCCCCGCTCTTGACGGCGTCCAGCAGCTTCTTGGCGTTGGCAAGGCCGCTGGCTACCGCCACGTTCAGGGTCAGGTCGCCCACCTGGTAGGTGGCCTCCTTGACCCCCTCCACGCCACGGACCTCCACAAAGTCCACCGGGGCGGCGTCGCTGCCGGTGAGCCACTCCGCCGCGGTGCGGAGGGCCGCTTCCATGACGCCGCCGGTGGCGCCGAAGATGGCCGCCGCGCCGGTGGATTCGCCCAGGGGGGAGTCGAACTCCTCCTCCGGCAGTTCGGGGAAGTTGATCCCCGCCCGGTCGATCATCCGGGCCAGTTCCCGGGTGGTGAGGGCCACGTCCACGTCGGGGACCCCCGCCGCCGCCTCGTCCTCCCGGGCCACCTCGAACTTCTTGGCGGTGCAGGGCATGATGCCCACCACAAAGATGTCCTTGGGGTCCAGCCCCATCCGTTTGGCGTACCAGGTCTTGGTGATGGCGCCGAACATCTGCTGGGGGGATTTGCAGGTGGAGAGGTTCTCCACGAACTCGGGGTAGTAGTGCTCGCAGTAGTTGACCCAGCCGGGGGAGCAGGAGGTGATCATGGGCAGGGTGCCGCCCTTCTTGATCCGCTCCACCAGTTCGTTGGCCTCCTCCACGATGGTGAGGTCGGCGGCCAGGTCGGTGTCAAAGACGGCGTCGAAGCCCAGCCGCCGCAGGGCGGAGACCATCTTGCCCTTGACGTTGGTGCCGATGGGCAGGTCGAAGGCCTCACCCAGGGTGACCCGGATGGAGGGAGCGGTCTGGACCACCACGTGCTTTGTGGGGTCCTCCAGGGCGCGCCAGACATCCTTGGTGTTGTCCTTTTCGCCGATGGCGCCGGTGGGGCAGACCACGATGCACTGGCCGCAGGAGACGCAGGCCACGTCCCCCAGGTCCTGCTCGAAGGCGCAGCCGATGTGGGTGTTGAAGCCACGGTCGTTGGGGCCGATGACCCCCACCGCCTGCCACTTCTGGCAGGCCGCCACGCACCGGCGGCAGAGGACGCACTTGTCGTTGTCCCGGAACATGTGCTTGGCGGTGTCGTCAAAGTCGTGCTGGGGGTTTTCCCCGGCGTAAACGTCCTCGTCGTAGACCCGGAAGTCCTTGCAGAGCTTTTGCAGTTCGCAGTTGCCGCTGCGGACGCAGGAGAGGCACTTCTTCTTGTGGGTGGAGAGGATCAGTTCCAGGTCGATCTTGCGGGAGGCGAACACCCGCTTGGAGTTGGTGTACACCTCCATCCCCTCGGCCACCGGGTAGACGCAGGAGGCCACCAGATTGCGCATCCCCTTGACCTCCACCACGCAGATGCGGCAGGCGCCGATCTCGTTGATGTCCTTCAAAAAGCAGAGGGTGGGGATATCGATGGCCAGCTTCCGGGCCGCCTCCAGGATGGTGGTACCCTCCGGCACCGTCACCGGAAGGTCGTTGATCTTCAGGTTTATCATCTTCATGTCACAGCCTCCTCCCTTACTTCTTCACGATGGCCCCGAAGCGGCACTTCTCGATGCAGACGCCGCACTTGACGCACTTTTCGGGGTCGATGACGTGGGCTTCCTTCACCTTGCCGCTGATGGCCCCGGTGGGGCAGTTCCGGGCGCAGAGGGTGCAGCCACGGCACTTGTCGGGCAGGATCTGGATGGTCAGGAGGCTCTTGCAGACGCCGGCGGGGCAGCGCTTTTCCTGGATGTGGGCTATGTACTCGTCCCGGAAGTATTTGAGGGTGGAGAGCACCGGGTTGGGGGCGGTCTGCCCCAGGCCGCAGAGGGCGTTCTCCTTGATGTGGTAGCAGAGGGTCTCCAGCTTATCCAGGTCCTCCATGGTGGCCTTGCCCTTGGTGATCTTGTCCAGCAGTTCATAGAGGCGCTTGGTGCCGATGCGGCAGGGGGTGCACTTGCCGCAGCTTTCGTCCACCGTGAACTCCAGGAAGAACTTGGCGATATCCACCATGCAGGTGTCCTCGTCCATGACGATAAGGCCGCCGGAGCCCATCATGGAGCCGATCTCGATGAGGTTGTCGTAATCCACCGGGATATCCAGGTACTGGGCGGGGATGCAGCCGCCGGAGGGGCCGCCGGTCTGTGCCGCCTTGAATTTCTTGCCGCCGGGGATACCGCCGCCGATCTCCTCCACGATCTCCCGCAGGGTGGTGCCCATGGGGACCTCCACCAGGCCGGTGTTGTGGATCTTGCCCCCCAGGGCGAACACCTTGGTGCCCTTGGACCTTTCGGTGCCCATGGCGGAGAACCACTCGGGGCCGTTGAGGATGATCTGGGGGACGTTGGCGTAGGTCTCCACGTTGTTGAGGATGGTGGGCTTGCCGAACAGGCCCTTGACGGCGGGGAAGGGGGGACGGGGGCGGGGCTCGCCCCGGTGGCCCTCGATGGAGGTCATGAGGGCGGTCTCCTCGCCGCAGACAAAGGCGCCGGCGCCCAGGCGGATGTCGATATCAAAGTTGAAGCCGGTGCCCAGGATGTTTTTGCCCAGCAGGCCCATCTCCCGGGCCTGGCTGATGGCCACCTGGAGCCGCTTGACGGCGATGGGGTACTCGGCCCGGACGTAGATGTAGCCCTGCTGCGCCCCGATGGCGTAGCCGGCGATGGACATGGCCTCCAGCACCACGTGGGGGTCGCCCTCCAGCACCGAGCGGTCCATAAAGGCGCCGGGGTCGCCCTCGTCGGCGTTGCAGCAGACGTACTTGATCCCCTTGGGCTGGGCCGCGGCAAAGGCCCACTTCTTACCGGTGGGGAAGCCGCCGCCGCCCCGGCCCCGCAGGCCGGAATCCAGGATGCACTTCACCACCTCCTCCGGGGTCATCTCGGAAAGGACCTTGCCCAGGGCCATGTAGCCGTCGTAGGCGATGTACTCGTTGATGTTCTCCGGGTCGATGACGCCGCAGTTCTTCAGCGCCACCCGGCGCTGCTTTTTGTAGAAGTCGGTCTCCCCCAGGCTCTTGACGGTGTCCTCCTGGACCGTCTCGGAGTAGAGGAGGCGCTTGACGATGCGGCCCTTCAGAAGGTGCTCCTCCACGATCTCCGGGATGTCCTCCGGTTTGACCTGGGAGTAGAAGGCGCCCTCGGGGTAGACCACCACGATGGGGCCCAGGGCGCAAAGGCCGAAGCAGCCGGTCTTGATGACCTTTACCTCTTTGTCCAGACCGGCGGTGGCCAGTTCTTTTTCAAAGGCGGTGACGATGCGGGCGCTGCCGGAGGAGGTGCACCCGGTGCCGCCGCAGACCAGGATATGGGAACGGAACATCGTGTCTCCTCCTTTCTCAGCTTTGGGCGCCGCTGGCGCCGATGGTGTACTCGGTCACCGGGGAGCCGTTGACGATGTGCTGGCTGACGATGGCGGGGACCATCTCCGGGGTGACCTTGACGTAGGTGACCTTCTCCTTCCCCGGTTCAAATATCTCCACCACCGGCTCGTACTGGCAGATGCCGATGCAGCCGGTCTGGCCCACCGAAACGTGGGTCAGCCCCCGCTTGGCCACCTCGTCGGTAAAGGCGGCCAGCACCGGGCGGGCCCCGGCGGCGATGCCGCAGGTGGCCATCCCCACCACCACGCGGATGTTGCTGTCCCCGTCGTGGCGGATGCCCACCTTCCCTTTCATCTGCTCCCGCAGCGCCTTCAGTTCTTCTAAACTCTTCATATGAGGTGTTTCCTCCTATCCTTCTGTCGTTTGTTCCGCGGCCCCCGGGGCCAGCAGTTCCGCCGTGTTCTCGGCAAGGTAATCCCGCAAAAAACCCAGCACCTCCGGGGAATCCAGCGGCGTGTCCTCCAGGATCTCCCGGAACTGGCGGGTGTCCATCACCATCTCCCGGCCGTCCTTCCGCCGGGTGTAGAGCCAGTCGATGCCGGGATTGCACTGGACCAGGGTGGCGATGGTGCCGTTGATGTCCCCCAGGGGCATCCGGTCGATGCTGGTAAGGCCAAAGGTGGCGGTGACCGCCGTCCCCTCCCCCACCCGGCTTTGGATGGTCAGGTCCCCGCCGGACAGCTGGGCCGCCATGCGGAAAAAGGGGACCCCCAGCCCCACCTTCCGGGTGGTGCGGGTGGTGTAGAAGGGGTCGATGACCGTCTGTACCTGTTCCGGGGTCATCCCCCTGCCGTTGTCCCGGATGACGATGGTGAGCCAGCCGGCGGCGGTGTCCTCCTCCACGGTGATCTCCACCAGGGAGGCGTCCGCCCGCACCGAGTTTTCCGCCACGTCCAGGACGTTGAGGGAGAGTTCCTGCATCATGACAGGACCCTCCGTCAGGCTTCCCGGTACTTGGCCAGGATGCCCTCGATGTCATCCGGCACCAGCCGGCCGTAGACGTCCTCGTTGATGGTCATCACCGGGGCCAGGCCGCAGGCGCCGATGCAGCGGCAGGCCTCCAGGGAGAACTCCCCGTCGGGGGTGCATTCCCCGCTGCCGATCCCCAGCTTCTCCTGCAGCTTGGCGTAGACGTCGCCGGAGCCCTTGACGTAGCAGGCGGTGCCAAGGCAGACCGATACCTTGTACCGCCCCTTGGGGTTCAGGGAGAACTGGGAGTAGAAGGTGGCCACCCCGTAGATCTCCTCCAGGGGCATCCCCATGTCGGTGGAGATCATCTCCATCACCTCGATGGGAAGGTAGCCATAGATCTCCTGGGCCCCCTGGAGCACCGGCATCAGCGCCCCCTCCTGCCCCCGCAGCCGCTGGATCAGGGCGCGCAGTTCCCGTTCCTGGTTTTCCGTCCCCTGAAAGGGGATCTTGCAAACTCTGCTGGACATTCGCTTCTCTGCCTCCTTTTTTTCCAACACACTGTCCAAATTCGCTGCCCGTCCCGGCCCGGGGGGACCGGAAAACAGCTTGCCGCCCCTTCCCGCTTTACCGGGAAGGGCCTTTTACCCGATGGTAATTGACAATATTATAACATGAGAGAAAGGGAATTGCCAGTGTTTCTTTCTGGAATGGGTAAAATCTTTTCGCCAGGAGTATTTTCCCGGCGGGCGAAGGCTCCGGTCCTTTACTTTCCCCCGCCCCGGTGCTAGAATGAAGAAAAACCACCTGCTGTTCAAGGAGGAAATTCACTATGTCTGACCAGATGCTGCAACAGATCGAGGCGCTGCACCAGGAGGATGATCACCAGGCCATCGTGGACCTGATCCAGGCCGTCCCGCCGGGGGAGCGGGACTACCAGCTCACCTGCCTGCTGGCCCGGGCCTACATCAACCTGGACGATCCCCAGGGGTGGGAGACCGCCCTGGCCCTCCTCCAGTCGGTGGCGGCGGAGGGGAAGGAGGACCCGGATTGGTGGTTCCGCACCGGCGGCGTCCTCTGCCGCCTGCTCCGCAAGGCGGAGGCGGAGAAACTCTTTGAGGCCGGCTACGCCATGCTGCCCCCGGACAGCCCGGAACTGGCCGGCTGGCGGCAGCGGTGCCAGCTGGCGCTGCTGTACTGCCAGCAGGAACTGGACCGCCAGTCCGCCCGGGAGCGGTACAACGATTCCCTGGACACCAAAAAGGCCCGGGACTTTGTCACCTACGGGGTGCTGCTGGGCCAGTTCCCGGTGCCCAGCCAGATGGAGGGGGATACCATCTATATCCCCCAGTGGCAGGCCCGGGTGATCCCCCAGGTGGAGCAGATCACCCGCCAGGGGGCGGTGCTGGACCTCTGGCTGGAGGCCCCCCAGTGGGGCAAGACCCTCTTCGAGTGCTCGGTAGGGATGGGCCAGAGCCCCAGCCAGGCCCTGGCCATGGCCGGCGCGGGCTTCCTGTTCACCTTCGCCCAGGGCCTGGCCCGGATGGAGGAGCGGCTGGAGCCCCGGGAACTCACCACCACCTTTGCCGGAAAGACCCACCGGTGGGAGATGTACCCCAGCGACATCGCCGGGATGGGCTCCGCCCCCGCCCCGGAGGGACAGGTCTACTGGGACCTGCTCCAGGAGGACATCGCCAAGCGGCTGGGCAACCAGAAGCTGTGTTATGTCAAGATATACGGGGCCAAGGTGAACGGGGAGGTCACCGGGGAGTGCCGCATCGATGACGTCAAAAGCGAGGAACTGAGCCGGAAGGTGGCCCGGCTGGTGGAACAGTGGGATGTTCCCCAGTTCGCCTCCCAGAAGCAGTTCTTCTTCATCCGCCAGGCGGAGGAGACGACCCTTCCCGACCCCTACCTGGGGACCGAGGGGCGTAAGAAGCTGCGGGAGGCCGCCGTCAAGGCCGCCCGGCTCTTCCAGTCCTGCCGCACCGAGGAGGACTACGACACCTTCGTCCCCCGGCTGGCGGCGGAGATCGGGGACGTCACCCTAGCCGCCGAGTGCCAGGCCTTCCTGCCGGAGATCTGCGCCGCCCAGGCCTTCCCCCAGCTTGAGGGGGCGGAATCGGTGGAACTGGACCGGGAGGGCCTGCCCCAGCTGACGGTGTACAAAAACCAGCTTGCCGACTACCACCCCCTGGGGGAGGCGCTGATGGCCGCCTTCCGGGAGGGGGAGTTCGGCAAGGAGACAGACGGCATCTACAGGAAGCTGGTGGGGTACAGCGCCACCTACCAGGTGGTGCAGCAGATGCAGGAGAAGGGCTCCAAGCTGGAGGGATGCCGGCTGGCGTCGATGATCTACCGGATGGGGGCGGACTTCGAGGTGCGGTGAGGGGGGCGCTCTCTTTGCCTCACCCCCCGCAAAACCTTGACTTTCCCGTGCCATCCAGTTAGAATAAATACCGGCAGTGAAGTCTAAGAGCCTATTCAGGATCTCCAAGTGCACCGAATTGGTGGGGATTTTTTCGCCCTGCAAGGCAAAAAATCGCAGGAATACTTGGTGTATTACAAGATTTTTTAACGCGGCAGGGCGGAAAAAGACCTGCCAAGGCGGTGTGCGGGGAGATCTTGAACAGGCTCTAAAAGCTGGAGGGATAAAAAAACAATGGAAAATAGCCAAAAGTCGATGGAGACCATCATCGCCCTGTGCAAGGGCCGGGGCTTTGTCTACGCCGGCAGCGAGATCTATGGCGGCCTTGCCAACTCCTGGGACTACGGCCCCCTGGGGGTGGAGTTCAAGAACAACGTGAAGCGGGCCTGGTGGAAGAAGTTCGTCCAGGAAAGCCCCTACAACGTGGGGCTGGACAGCGCCATCCTCATGAACCCCGAGGTCTGGGTGGCCTCCGGCCACGTGGGCGGGTTCTCCGACCCCCTGATGGACTGCAAGGAGTGCAAGACCCGCCACCGGGCCGACCAACTCATCGAGGACCAGACCGGCACCAACCCCGAGGGCTGGGACTTTGCCCGGATGGAGGCCTTTATGGCGGAGCATCACGTCAAGTGCCCCAACTGCGGCAAGGAGAACTTCACCGGCATCCGCAAGTTCAACCTGATGTTCCAGACCTTCCAGGGCACCACCGAGGATTCCAAGAGCACCCTCTACCTCCGGCCCGAGACCGCCCAGGGCATCTTTGTCAACTTCATGAACATCCAGCGCACCAGCCGCAAGAAGGTCCCCTTCGGGGTGGCCCAGGTGGGCAAGAGTTTCCGCAACGAGATCACCCCCGGCAACTTCATCTTCCGCATCCGGGAGTTTGAGCAGATGGAACTGGAGTTCTTCTGTAAGCCCGGCACCGACCTGGAGTGGTTCGCCTACTGGAAGGATTACTGCCGCCGCTGGCTGCTGGACCTGGGGATCAAGGAGGAGAACCTGCGGCTGCGTGACCACGAGCAGGAGGAGCTTTCCTTCTACTCCAAGGCCACCACCGACTTCGAGTACCGGTTCCCCTTCGACTGGGGGGAACTGTGGGGCATCGCCGACCGCACCGATTACGACCTGACCCAGCACCAGGAGCACTCCGGCAAGAGCATGGAATACTTCGACCCGGAGACCAACGAGAAGTACGTCCCCTACGTCATCGAGCCCTCCCTGGGGGCGGACCGGGTGACCCTGGCCTTCCTCTGCGACGCCTACGACGAGGAGGTGCTGGAGGGGGGAGACACCCGCACCGTCATGCGGTTCCACCCCGCCCTGGCCCCCTACAAGGCGGCCATCCTGCCCCTGTCCAAAAAGCTGCGGGAGCCGGCCCAGAAGATATTCACCGGCCTGGCCAAAAAGTACATGGTGGACTACGACGACGCCGGGGCCATCGGCCGCCGCTACCGCCGCCAGGACGAGATCGGCACCCCCATGTGCATCACCTACGACTTCGATTCCGAGACCGACGGCTGCGTCACCGTCCGGGACCGGGACACCATGGACCAGGTGCGGATGCCCATCGGTGAGTTAGAGGCTTATATTGCAAAGAAGATCGAGTTTTAAGGGAACGACCGGACAGCAAAAAAGCGCCCTGTGGAAGTTTTTCCACAAGGCGCTTTTCTCATTGGGTTGGGCCAGGGGTATCCCCCTCACCCCTCCGCGATCCGCTGTATCTCCGCCAGCCTGCCCTGGGCGGAATCCAGCTGCTTTTCCTGGGCCGCCAGACGGTCCCGGAGGGTCTGGTTCTCCTGGCGCAGGGCGGCGCAGTCCGGGGGGAGGGGGCGGCGGCCGTAGCCGTTGAGCCCCGCCGCCCGGATGATGGCCGGGTAGTCCCGGTAGGCCCGGTCCAGGTCCACCTGCCCGGCCACCCCCGGCGCCCGCCCCGAGCCGGAATACTGCCAGATGCCGTACTCCCCCGGCCACCCCACCTGGCCGGTGTAGTCGGCGATCCACAGGTCGTAGGCCGCCAGCCGCGCCATGTCCAGGTAGCCTTTGGCGAAGTTGGTGTAGGTGTAGAGCATCACGTAGTACCCCCGGCCCTGCAGCGTCTCCAGGAAGGCTTTGCAGATGGCGGTGTTGCTCTCCCGGCCGGTGCCCAGGTACTGGGTGTCCTCAAAGTCGTAGGCCACCGGGTAGGGGAGCTGGAACTGGTCCAGCAGGTCGGCCAGCCGCTCCGCCGACACCCGGGCGGCGGCAGGGGTCCGGTCGTAGGCGTAGAGGTAGGCCCCCCAGGGCACCCCCACCTCCCGGGCCCCGGCGACGTTCTGCAAAAAACGCTTGTCGATGTTCATCCCCCCGTCGTACCAACTCCACCCCGCCCGGAGGATGGCGAAGTCCGCCACCACCTTCCCCCAGTTGACGGCGCCCTGGTGGCTGGAAATGTCGATGCCTGTTTTCATCTCTCCCGCTCCTTCCCCGGCCGGATGCCGGTCATCATTTCTCTATCCTATCAGTATGCCGGGGCAGGGGGGATGGTACCTCCCCCCGCTCCTGAAGCTGCCCCAGCAGCCCGGAGAGGAAGCCGGGGAGGGGGAGCCCCAGCTTGCCGTAGTTTTCCAGCACCGAAAGGCCCTCCCGGCCGATGTAGAACCAGATCACCGCCAGGCGGCAGTAGGGGTCGGAAAGGCCCAGCAGCCGGTCCAGCACCGCCCCGGCGGCCACCAGGGCCAGCACCATCACCTTGCCCACCCCGCCCCAGAGCATCACCCGGCTGTCCGCCGCCCCCTTTTTGCAGGCGGCGGCGAAGCCGGAGAAAAGATCGAAGGCCATAAAAAAGAGCAGCGCCTTCACCGGCCCGTCCCAGCCCCCCAGCAGGGCGGACAGCCCCGTTCCCGCCACCGCCAGCCACCCCGAGGCCCTGGCCCCCCGGCTGCCGTAGGAAAAGGGGCTGGCCTTGCCCGCCGCCTGGGTCATCTTCTGCATGATCTCTGTCATTTTGTGTTTCCTCCCTTTGGTGTTTTGTTCCTGGCCTGTGGGCCGTTCCTTCACCTATAGCGCGGGAGGGGGGGAGGATTGCCGGTTTGGCGCAATTTTTTACAAATGTTTATGGAATGTTTACAAATCAAGCGGCAGGTTGAACGGGTGGCTCGAGGAGGCCCATTGTTAGATAGTAGAAGAAGCACACAGCGTATGAATGCGATCACATTGGTGTGTGCAATCCGCAGACCGGGAGACACCGTTGAACTGGACTTTCAAAACCCCCTGCACCGAGAATGGATTTTATCCCTCTATGACGGCGAGGAAACCGTCAAAAGGCAGCTTCCCGCATTTCACGACGCATATACGAGGACGGTTAAAACTCCTCTCGTTTCCGCGCTTCCACGGGGCGGGGATTTTGTTTCTGGTGCCGAGGTAGAGGGAGTGCACTGGGAGCGGAACGGGAACCTCCTCTCGGTGCGGGCCGCCAGCTCGTTGTCCGACACAGCCCTTTTTATCGACGAGCAGCTGGAAATACGGACGGCCGCCGGGGAGAGGGTGGACAGCTACGCGCGGTCCACTGCCGACGCCCACCATACAGTGCTGACGCTGGAGACCGAATTTGACCCCGCCAAATTCCAGTCCGCCAGTCCGATATTTTGGAGGTGGACTACACCGTCACCTGGGCCGAGGCGGACACCGGGCGGTTGCGGGCACTGATGGGCAGCCGGGACATCCACAGCGGCGGCCAGGGGTCCATTCAGATTGGCAGCGATTTGGCGAAGTCTGCGAAGGGCGACCCCGGAAGCGCCCAGGCCGGGTGGCTGAACCTGATCTGGGGTTGCCTTGCCTCCGGGACCCGCATCCTGATGGCTGACGGATCAGAAAAGCCCATCGAGCAGATCCAGGTTGAAGATCAGGTCTACATGGATGCCCAGAAAAACATCGCCGTTGTCACCGCCCTTGTCCAGGGAAATGAGCCGCGCAGCATGGTGAGCATTCAAATGCTGGGGGGGGGCGCACACTGGTCTGCACCCAGGACCACCCTGTTGTGACGAATCAGGGGATTATGAAGGCCGCCGATCTTCACGGCAACTGCCGGCTGTGCACGCCGGACGGCGGCCAGGTGACCATTATCGGGATCTGGGACACACCCGGTGGGGATATCTATAACCTGGAACTTATGCCACAGAACGCCCAGCAGCCGCCGGATGAAGGGTGTACCATGTTCGCCGAAGGCGTTTTGGTGGGCGACAATATGATGCAGGGTGCCCTTGGCATTGTTCGGGAGGAACTCCCCAAGGTCAATCCCCATCGTGGGGAGACCGAGAAAAAGCGGGCACTGTGGGAGGCGATGAAATGAGCGTTCAGCGCCGCACCTTTTTCGCCCTCAAATGCGAGCGTGACTATTGGGCGGAACTTCCCGCTATCCCCGAAATGTCCCTTTGCGGCGGGACGCCCTTTACCTTAGGGGCTTCATTTTGGTATCCCTACGCCGGGGACGACAATATCTTGCTCCAGCAGGAGGGGGTCTTTACCTTTGGCGTAAAAGATGGCTGTGTCCATTTTACAGCCAAAAATCTGGGCAGTTTCCGCGCGGACGCCAGCAGGGAGCCAAAGCTGCTGGAGAATGAATGGAACCGAGCCGACGTCGTCTATGACGGGACCGGGGTGCGTATCTACATACAAGGGATCCTGGCGTTGGAGGCCGCCCTGCCTGCTGAAAAGCTGAAAGCCTATGCCGATGTGGCGCCCTACCGCTTTGAGGAACATCTTTCCGCGCTGTGGCTGTTTTCTGACCAGTATCCAACGGAACTGATCACCGGCGCGGTACTTACCTACTCCAGCGGCACGGGGGGCAGCGCCCTGCGGGAGAATACGGTTCTGGACCGGGAACCTCCCGCCCTCTCCTTCTATATGCCGGACATCCCCACCCAAATGGACGAGGTGGAGACGTGGGAGACTCGCGTGGCGGCGGAGGCCATCCTACAAGGCATGGAGGCACTGACGGGAATGGAACCCAGCGGCGGCTTTGTGGATCCCGGCGGAGAGCGGCTCAACGGCTCCATGGCCACCCTTGTGGCCCAATATGCCCGCACCAGTCCGCAAATCACCACGCTGGAGAACTCTGGAAAATTCACCGGCGACGACCTACAGGAGGTTTTCGCCGACGCTTCCCTGGGCGCTTTTCTGGGCGCGGTTTGCTATGGCTTTTACTGCTCCGCCCGGAACGGCAGCCTGCGCCGCGCCATGCTGGGCCGTCGGTTCCTCCACTTTTTTAAGATGGCCTGGAAGGTCTCCAACTGGCCTGCGATTGGCAGCGCTCTTGCCGCCGGGGCCGCGAAAACGGTCCGATATTTTGGGGCCACGCCCGCGCCCGACTCCGGTACCTGTACCAATAAGGATTATGACGTTACTTTCCGCAGTTTGACCTTTTACCACGAAGGCAGCCGGGACGCCGGGGCTCTGTTCGGTCTGCCGGATTTCGGCGGTAGCGCCGTGCTGCCGGAATGGAGCCGTACCGAAAGCGGCGTTACCTCCGCCCCGGCGCTGTACCACCGGGATATTCCAACGGGCAAGACGCCCTCGCTGCTTCTCTGCTTCCACTGTGACAAGAAATGCGACACGCCGGTGGAAATTACCTTCTCCGCGGCCTGCCTGAAGGGCAACGGTCTGGACGATGTGCTGGGCGAGCCGTCCGCTGGCAGCGTCACCGTCACCGCTACGGGTGATTACTCCGTAACCCTGCCGCTTCCTGGAGCCACAACAGCGGAAAACTGGAGGCCCGGCCCTGGGCTGACGGGTCGCAATACGCCGCCTGGGGGATGGAGGAGCAGCGGGTGCTGGCCTTTGATACCGGCGGCTGTGTGACGGCTTTGCGGGGCGGCAGGGCTCAGGTCGGAGCGGTTGCCGCCCCGGGCCATTATACCGGGCGAACCCTTTTTAACGTCAACGCCAGAACGCCCTCCTTTCGACAAAGCGATTCTGCACGATATGCCGCTGCCGCGCTATAAGGTCCGCTGCCATAGCATCAGCTACAAGACCATGGAGGACATTGTGGTAAAAATGGTCAATAACCTCCAGAGCGGAAAAATCAAAGCCGCTCAATTCAGGGAGGTCCTAAACGCCCTCTGGGAGGCGATTGTGCTGGATACCACGCCAAGAAGCAAATTCCAGAATATGGCATCGGAAAAGATCGAGTATCTCTCCACGCTGGAAGATTTCCAAAACGCGGATGCCATCGCGGCAGAAGCGAACTTGCTGGTTCGCGCGCTGAACAACTCAATAAGCAACCTCCGCTCCGGCTGGTCTGACTGGAACAGCAGTGTTCAGGACTACTTCGACCCCGTTTCTTGGGCGTATATCGTGGCTCCCCTTAGCGCGTCAGGGGGCGGTGGGAAAGATGCGAAGATACTTGCCACCAACGAGGACCCCTGTATGGTGGAGAATATTCCAGATTCAAACTATATGGGCGCCCCCATATGCTCCACCGGATTTTATCTTACCGACCCCACGGACGCGGCCCGTATGAAGGCGCTACGGGTTTACAAACAGTATTGGCCGCATTCTCTCATTTTCAACCCTGTTGCCGCGCCACTGAAGGTCAATGCCCCTGCCATGGAACAGGGGATGTCGGATCTGCGTCACTATATCCTGTTTTCATCCTCCAACGCGTGGGAACTCCAGTCTATCCCTTACGTGCGTAACGAGCGTTACCCGACGATTTTCGTCTATTATTTGGATGATGAGGGGTCGGCCCCGCACTGGCAGCGTGTTTAACAAAACAGAAGCGGATTCTGAACCGCCCTCCGTCAAGTAGACATGGTGTGGGTCAAGAGGGGGAAAAAGTGTGAAAAAGGGGGGGGTGACCCCCCCCTTTGCGCTATAGTTCCCGCAGTTCTGCAAGAAGCCGCTGGATGCTGTCCTCCGGGACCCGGCCCCTGGCCATCCCCAGGGCCTTGCTCAGGCTCATCCCCAAAAACCGCCTGGCGAAGGGGTGGTTCAAAATGCCGGGGAACTCCCGATCCACCAGGGCCCGGGCCTTGGGGTCCCGCACGATCTCCCCCAGGGAGATGGCGCCGTTACGAAGATCCATCCGTATCACCTCCGGCCCATCCTATGCGCCGGAAGGCAGAGGCGACACCAGCCGCCGAAATTTTTTTGCCGAATGACGAAAAAAGGTATTGACTTTTGGCCACGGGCCTGGTAAAATAACATACGTTCCTTGCGAGAGAGGAACAACGATCCACGGGGGCGTAGCTCAGCTGGGAGAGCGCTTGAATGGCATTCAAGAGGTCATGGGTTCGATCCCCACCGTCTCCACCATGGCGTGGCCATCAAGGCACGTCATACCCGGGCCGGACGAAAGTCCGGCCCTTTACCTTTGTATGAAATCTCAGAGGCTACTTGGAGACCCACTCCCCAGAGCGTTTTAAAATAACGACCAAAAAGCACCGGTCGGGTGACCGGTGCTTTTTGCCGCATATACAGTTTTGACCAACCGCCCCCGCCTTCCTTGACACCCTCCCGCCAAAAGCGTATAATCAACATAAACAAACGTTCCCAAAAGGGGGGCGCCCTATGAAGGCAAAAGCCTACGCCGCCATCGACCTCAAGTCCTTTTACAGCTCCGTCGAGTGCATCGAGCGGGGCCTGGATCCCCTGACCACAAATCTGGTGGTGGCGGATAAGAGCCGCACCGAAAAGACCATCTGCCTGGCCGTCACCCCGGCCCTGAAAAGCTACGGCATCCCCGGCAGGGCCCGGCTGTTCGAGGTGGTGCAGCGGGTGAGGGAGGTCAACTGGCAGCGGCAGAGGAGCGCCCCGGGGCGGAAACTGACCGGCTCCTCCCCCTACGCAAAGGAGTTGGCGGAGCGGCCGGAACTGGCCCTGGACTACATCGTCGCCCCGCCCCGGATGGCCCTGTACATGGAGTACAGCACCAGGGTCTACCAGGTCTACCTCAAATACATCGCCCCGGAGGACATCATCAGCTATTCCATTGACGAGGTCCTCATCGACGTGACCCCCTACCTCAAGACCTACCGCCTGCCCCCCCGTGACCTGGTAAAGAGGATGATGCTGGACGTGCTGGAGACCACCGGCATCACCGCCACGGCGGGGATCGGGGAGAACCTGTACCTGGCCAAGATCGCCATGGATATCTGGGCCAAGCGCATTCCCCCGGACAGGGACGGCGTCCGCATCGCCCGGCTGGATGAACTCAGCTACCGGAAAAACCTGTGGGACCACCGGCCCCTCACCGACTTCTGGCGGGTGGGGCCGGGGTACGCCAAAAAGCTGGAGGCTCACGGGATGTTCACCATGGGGGATGTGGCCCGGCGCTCCCTCCAGGATGAGGACAGCCTCTACCGGCTGTTTGGGGTCAACGCCGAACTTCTCATCGACCACGCCTGGGGGTGGGAGCCCTGCACCATCGCCGACGTAAAGGCTTACAAGCCGGAGAGCAGCAGCATCGGCTCCGGCCAGGTCCTGCAGCACCCCTACGGCTTTGCAAAGGCCCGGCTGGTGGTCCACGAGATGGCGGACGCCCTGGCGCTGGAGCTGGTGGGCAAGCGGCTGGTGACCGGGCAGCTGGTCCTGACGGTGGGTTATGATATCGAGAATCTCACCGACCCGGAACGGCGGAAGCAGTACAAGGGGCCGGTGACGGTGGACCGGTATGGCCGGTCGGTGCCGAAGCACGCCCACGGGACAGAGCGGCTGGCGGGGTGCACCTCGTCGGCAAAGGAACTGGTGCAGGGGGCGCTGGCGCTGTTTGACCGGGTGGTGGATGAAAGCCTCCTCATCCGGCGGCTGAACCTCACCGCCTGCGATGTCATCCCGGAGGGGGAGGCCCCGGCGGCCCCGGCGGTGGAGCAGCTGGACCTGTTCACCGACCACGCCACCCTGGAGCGGCAGCGCCAGGAGGAGGCCGCCCGGCGGGAGCGGGAGCGGCGGATGCAGGAAGCCATCCTCCAGATCAAGGGCAAGTACGGGAAAAACGCCATCCTCAAGGTGCATTCCCTGGAGGAAGGCGCAACAGCCAGGGAGCGGAACGGGACGATAGGGGGGCATAAGGCGTGAGCGGAAAATACGACGATATCCTCCATCTGCCCCACCACGTCTCCCCCACCCGCCGCCGGATGACCATGGTGGAGCGGGCGGCGCAGTTCTCCCCCTTTGCGGCGCTGGCGGGGTACGGGGAGGCGGTGCGGGAGACCAGCCGTCCGGTGGGACAGCAGGCGGAACTGAGCGAGGACCAGCAGGCGGTGCTGGACCGGAAACAGCAGATCATCCATGCGGCGTTGGAGCGGGGGGAGCAGCCGGAGGTGACAGTGACCTGTTTCCGGCCGGACCGGAAGAAGGAGGGCGGGGCGTACGTGACCTTCACCGGTAAGGTGCGGCGGATCAAGGAGACAGAAGGGGTCATGGTTTTTGCCGATGGGACGGAACTTTCTCTTGCCGGTATAACGGAGTTGGCCGGTGAACTGTTCCAGGGGTATTTTGGAAATTGACCGGGAAAGAGGGCGGCGGACCGAAGGCGGCAGGCTTCGACCCGCTGTTCTCTTTTTCCCGCCTGCCGTCAAAAAGTTTATGATTACGCAGGGATAGGGTCGACGGCCAATTACCCGGCCGTCACCGCCTGCCTTTCCCTGGGAATGCCGGTGCAGCTGGTCTTTGCCTGCAAGGACGAGACCCGCACCGGCAGGGAGATGCCGGAGTTGTTCATCCAATTCAACAGCCTGGGCAACACCGTCGTGATGCTGGCCCGTGACGAGAATGCGGCCAAGTATGCCCGCCGGGTGGCGCGGATCGTTGACGGGGACTGCATAACGGGGAAGGGGCGCCGGCAGCCTCCCCCGGGGCGTCCCCCAATCCTCCACCCTTGTTTTCCCGCCTGTTTTTCGGTATAATACCTAAGAACCTGTTCAGCATCCATCCGCCGCGCGTCCAGATACGAAACAGGTTCTAAGGGAAACCATTGACCCAAAAGGAGGACCCGCCCATGCGCCTAGCCCACCTGACATTCGAGACCGGAGCCGCCCTGGCCCCCATGGCCGGGGTGGCGGACCGCGCCTTCCGGCAGCTTTGCCGGGAGATGGGGGCGGTCTACACCGTGGGGGAGATGGTCAGCGCCAAGGGCCTCCTCCAGGGGAGCGCCAAGACCCGGGAACTGCTGGAGATGGGTCCCGGGGAGCGGCCGGGGGCGGTGCAGCTGTTCGGGGACGAGCCGGATGTCCTGGCCCGGGCGGCGGAGGCCGCCATGGCGGCCGGCCCCGACGTCATCGACCTGAACATGGGCTGCCCGGCGCCCAAGATCGCCGGCAACCGGGCGGGCAGCGCCCTGATGAAGGACCCGGAATTGGCCGCCCGGATCATTCGGAGCGTGAAGGCGGCCAGCCCGGTGCCGGTGACGGTGAAGTTCCGCAAGGGCTGGGACGAAAATTCCGTCAACGCCGTGGAATTCGCCAGGATGGCCCAGGAGAGCGGCGCCGACGCCATCGCCATCCACGGCCGCACCCGGGCCCAGATGTACGCCCCCCCTGCCGACTGGGAGATCATCCGTCAGGTGAAGGAGGCGGTGTCCATCCCGGTGATCGGCAACGGGGACGTGGACAGCCCCCGGGCCGCCAGGGCGCTGCTGGACCAGTCGGGCTGCGACCTGGTGATGGTGGGCCGGGGCGCGTTGGGCCGCCCCTGGCTGTTCGGCCAGATCGCCGCCTTCCTCCGGGACGGGACGGTGATCCCCGACCCCCCTATGGAGGAACGGATGGAGGTGATGCTCCGCCACATCCGGTGGATGGCCCTTTACAAGGGGGAGGCCATCGCCTTCCGGGAGGCCCGGAAGCACTGCGGCTGGTATATGGCGGGCATCCGGGGGGCCGCCGCCCTCCGCCGCCAGGCCGGGACCATCTGCAGCATGGAGGACGTCCGGGCCCTGGCCCGGGAGGCCATCCGGCTGGCAAAGGAAAACGAGACGCCCACGGAGGATGAAAGGATATGAGGATGAGCCGAAGGATCGCCGCCCTGGTGCTGGCGCTGGTGATGGCGCTCTCCCTGGCCGCCTGCCAGGGGGATGAGGAGCCGGAGAGCGGCAGCAAGGGCAGTTCCAGCAAGGGGAGCAGCCAAAAGGAGGACCCGGACTGGCCGGTGCAGATCGGGGACACCGATATCCCGGAGGCGCCCCAGAAGGTGGTCTCCCTCTCCCCCGGGACCACCGAGATGCTGTTCGAGATGGGTCTGGGCAGCCGGGTGGTGGGGGTGAGCGGCTACTGCGACTACCCCCAGGCGGAGGTGGAGAAGCGCCACCGCTGCGGCACCGTTCTGGCCCCGGACACCAAGGCCATCCGGGAGCAGGAGGCGGACCTGGTGGTGGCCTCCGCCAAGCTGACCCAGAAGGACCTGATCTGGTTCCAGCAGCAGGAGATCCCGGTGCTGGTGCTGGAGCGGGCCGAGACGATGGAGGAACTGCGGCAGAACTACCTGGACCTGGCCCTGGCCCTCATGGGCCGCACCGCCGGCAGGAACCACGGGGAGGGCTACTGGGAGGAACTGGAGGGGATGATCCGGGAGGGGGCCTCCGGCGGCGGTCAAAAAGCCATCCTGCTGCGGCAGATGGGCTACGGCATGGCCACCGGGGACACCTTTGAGGGGAAGCTGCTGGAGGAACTGGGCTATGTCAACGACGCCGCGGCCTACACCGGCTGGCTCTACGACCGGGCCAACGTGGCGGCGCTGGAGCCGGATGTCATCTTCGCCGACCTCTCCATCACGGTGGACCAGGTGAAGCAGAGCGCCATCTACAGCCCGGTGGCGGCGGTGAAGAACAACAAGGTGATGAACGTGGACTTCACCGTCTTCGAGCGCCAAAGCCCCCGGATGTTCGAAACGCTGCGGGAGATGGGCAGGTTCGGCGGGGAATAAGAACGCCAAAGAAAAAAGACGGGGGACCGCGGCCGGCCACCCCTGGGAGGTATTATGAAGCTATTCGTCGTGGATTCCAACAGCATTCTGAACCGGGCCTTTTACGGCATCAAACTTCTCTCCACCAAAAACGGGGAGTACACCAACGCCGTCTACGGCTTCTTCAACATTGTCCTCAAGCTGCTGGAGGAGTTGGAGCCGGACGTGGCGGTCTTTGCCTTTGACCTGCCCGCCCCCACCTTCCGGCACAAGATGTACGACGGCTACAAGGCCCAGCGCAAGGGGATGCCCCCGGAACTGGGCCAGCAGCTGCCGGTGGTGAAGGAACTGATCGCCGCCATGGGCTGGCCGGTGGTGGAGTGCCAGGGCTTTGAGGCCGACGACATCCTGGGCACCCTCTCCGCCGGGGCGGAGGAAGCGGGGTGGGAGTGCCTGCTCCTCACCGGGGACCGGGATTCCCTCCAGCTGGTGGACGAAAAGACCACTGTGGTGCTGGCCGCCACCCGGGCGGGAGGGGCCCAATATCTCACCATGGACCCGGCGGCGGTGCGGGAGAAGTACGGGGTGGACCCGGCGCAGCTGATCGAGACCAAGGCCCTGATGGGGGACAGCTCCGACAACATCCCCGGGGTGGCGGGCATCGGGGAAAAGACCGCCTTTTCCCTCATCCAGCGGTACGGCACGGTGGAACGTATCTACCAGGACGTGGAGGGGCTGGACGTCACCGCCGGGGTGAAGAAAAAGCTGGAGGCGGGCCGGGAGATGGCCGCCCTCAGCCGGGAACTGGGCATCATCCGCCGGGACGCCCCGGTGGACCGGCAGCCGGAAAGCTACCGCCGCGGCCCCCGGGATAACGACGCCCTCTACCGCACCCTCAGCCGGCTGGAACTCCACACCCTCATCACCCGCCTGGCCCTGACGCCCCCCACCGGGGAGGCGGTGACGGCTGCCCAGCCCCAGCCGGGGGAGGCTTTTACCCTGGAGCGGGGGCCGTTGGATATGGCGGCGCTGGCGGGGCTGGCCGGGCCGGTCTGCATCGCCGCCGACTGGGAGGGGGACGGCCTTCTCCGGCTGGCGGTGGCCCGGGAGGGGCGCCTTTGGCTGGAGGAAAAGCCGGGGGACAGCCTGATCCTGGCCCTGGAGGGGCTGGACGCCCCCCGGTATTTTGAGGACAGCAAGCCCTGGTGCAAGAACATCTACCGGCTGGCGCCGGAAAAGGAACTGCCGGTGGCCTTCGACCTGCGGCTGGCGGGGTATCTCCTCAGCCCCAATTCCACCGAGTACACCCCCCAGCGGCTGGCGGGGGAGTACGGCGTCCCCGCCCCCGTGGTGGGGCCGGAGGGGACAGAGGTCCCCGACACCGCCCTCCGGGCCGCCTGGCTGCTGCCGGTCTGCCGCAGGCTGGAACAGGAGATCGCCGCCAACGGCCAGGAAAAGCTGCTGCGGGAGGTGGAGATACCTCTGGCCCAGGTGCTGGCCTCCATGGAGCGGGTGGGCTTCCTCATCGACCGGGAGAAGCTGGCCGCCTTCGGGGAGGAACTGGGGGGGAAGATCAAGGGGCTGGAGGGGGAGATCTACCAGCTGGCGGGGGAGAAGTTCAACATCAACTCCCCCAAGCAGCTGGGGGCCATCCTCTTTGAAAAGCTGGGGCTGCCGGCCCAGAAAAAGACCAAAAGCGGCTACAGCACCGACGCCGAGGTGCTGGAGAGCCTGGCCAGCTACCACCCGGTCATCCCCAAGATACTGGACTACCGCAAATACGCCAAACTCCTGTCCACCTACGTGGAGGGGCTGAAGGAGACGGTGGGGCCGGACGGGCGGATCCGCACCACCTTCAACCAGACCGAGACCCGCACCGGCCGCATCTCCTCCGCCGAGCCCAACATGCAGAACATCCCCATCCGCACCGAGCCGGGGAGCCGGATGCGGGGCTTCTTCCCCGCCCAGGAGGGGTGCCTGCTGGTGGACGCCGATTACAGCCAGATCGAACTGCGGGTGCTGGCCGCCATCGCCGGGGACCAGTCGATGATCGACGCCTTCCTTTCCGGGGAGGATATCCACCGCAACACCGCCGCCCAGGTGTTCGACATGCCCCCGGACTTTGTCACCGCCACCATGCGCAGCCGGGCCAAGGCGGTGAACTTCGGCATCGTCTACGGCATCTCCGCCTATTCCCTCAGCAAGGACATCGGGGTCACCGTGTCGGAGGCGGACCGGTATATCAAAAACTACCTCAGGACCTACAAGGGGGTCAAGGAGTATATGGACCGCACGGTGGCCCAGGCGGGGGAGACGGGGTATGTCTCCACCCTCTTCGGCCGCAGGCGGTACCTGCCGGAGTTAAAGTCCTCCAACCGGAACCTGCGGGCCTTTGGCCAGCGGGTGGCGATGAACATGCCCATCCAGGGCACCGCCGCCGATATCATCAAGATCGCCATGGTCCGGGTGTGGCGGCGGCTCCGGGCCGAGGGGCTGGAGGCCCGGCTCATCCTCCAGGTCCACGACGAACTCATCGTGGAGGCCCCGGCGGCGGAGGCGGAAAAGGTCCGCACGCTGGTGAAGGAGGAGATGGAGTCCGCCGCCAGCCTGGCCGTCCCCATGGAGGTGGACGCCAAGACCGGCAAGGACTGGGGGGAGGCCCATTGAGCCCCCTGTGGTACGGCCCCGCCGCCCCCGGTGACGCCGGGGAACTGGCCCGGCTGGAGAAGGTCTGCTTCTCCTGCCCCCGCAGCGAAGCCGCCCTCCTGTCCGAGATCGCCCAGCCGGAACGGTACCTGCTGCTGGCCTGCAAGCGCCAGGGGGTGCTGGAGGGGTATGTGGGGCTGGAGCATGTCCTGGACGAGGGGTACATCACCAATGTGGCGGTGTTCCCCAAGTACCGCCGCTACGGGGTGGCCACCGGTCTCCTCCGGGAACTGGAGCGCCGGGGGCAGGGGATGGGGCTGCGCTTTTTGACCCTGGAGGTCCGCCCCAGCAACGCCGCCGCCCTGGGGCTGTACCGGGGGCTGGGATACTGGGAGGCGGGCCGGAGGAAGGACTTCTACACCGGCCCCCGGGAGGACGCCCTGCTGATGACCAAATATCTGTAGCAAAAATATCATTATTTTTTATTGCTATTGTCATGCTATTTTGCTATAATATAATTGCAAATTTAATGGAGGTGTACAATGGCAACATTACAGATACGAATAGACGACGTCTTAAAGCAGGAGGCAGATGCTCTCTTTGCCAGCTTGGGTTTGGATACAACGACCGCAGTACGCATCTTTTTGAATGCGGCAGTGGAAAACGCAGGTATCCCCTTTTCTGTGCAGCACCGGAAACCATCGCCCGAACTCCTTGAGGCCATCCATGACAGCCGGTATGGGAGGAATCTTCATGGCCCGTTTGCCACTGCGAAAGAAGCGATCGCCTCCATGCTGGAGGATTGACCGATGTATCAGATCGTCTATACCAGCCAGATGAAAAAAGGGGTCAGGCTGATGAAAAAACGTGGAAAAGACCTGGAAAAGCTGGAGAAGGTCCTTTTTCAGCTGGCATCTGGCTGTCAGCTGCCGCCACAGAACCGGGACCATCAGCTGACAGGGGATATGCGAGATTTTCGGGAATGTCATATCGAACCCGATTGGTTATTGATCTATCGGTTCTATGACGATCTGCTGATCCTTTCTGCTACTGCAACAGGAAGCCATTCAGACCTATTAGGAAAATGACCGCAACAGGAGGAACATAAAATGACCTATCAGGAAGTGTTGGAAAACGCAAGGAAAAACCTTGCCCCCCGGTGCCGGGTGTGCAGGGAGTGCGACGGCCGGGCCTGCCGGGGGGAGGTCCCCGGGGCGGGGGGCAAGGGCACCGGCTCCGCCTTTGTCCGCAACGTGGAAAAGCTGCGGGAGATCACCCTGAATATGGACGTCATCTATGACAACAAGGGCCAGGACAGCACCGTCACACTTTGGGGCCGGACCTTTGCCGCCCCGGTGTTCGGGGCCCCCATCGGGGGGATGGAGCACAACTACACCCCCGCCCTGGACGAGGCCGGGTGGACCAAGGCGGTGGTGGACGGCTGCGCCGGCGCCGGGGTGCTGGCATTTACCGGGGACGGGGTGAAGGACCCGTTGATGGACCTGCCCCTCCAGTGGATCAAGGAGCGGGGCGGCCTGGGGGTGCCCACCATCAAGCCCTGGCGGATGGAGAAGGTGCTGGAAAAGCTGGAGAAGGCCAAGGCCTCCTGCCCGGTGGCGGTGGCCATGGACGTGGATTCCGCCGGTCTCCCCTTCCTCTCCGGCCAGGGGGGCGACGCCGGCCCCAAAAGCGTGGAGGCGCTGAAAAAGATCGCCACCGCCGCCGGCCTGCCCTTTTTGGTCAAGGGTGTCATGACGGTGGAGGGGGCCGAAAAGGCCCGCCAGGCCGGGGCCTGGGGCATCGTGGTGTCCAACCACGGGGGCCGGGTGATGGACTTTGCCCCCGCCACCTGCGAGGTGCTGCCGGAGATCAAGGCGGCGGTGGGGGACACCATCAAGGTGTTCGTGGACGGCGGCGTCCGCACCGGGGTGGACGTCTTTAAGATGCTGGCCCTGGGGGCGGACGGGGTGCTCATCGGCCGTCCCCTGGTGACCGCCGCCTACGGCGGCGGGGCCGAGGGGGTCCGTATCTACATGGAGAAGGTCATCGGGGAACTGCGGGACACCATGAAGATGACCGGCTGCGCCACCATCGCCGATATCACCGGGGACAAGATCCGCCGGTAAAAACAGACAGAACAGACCGAGCCCTCTCGCCGTGGTGGCGGGAGGGCTCGGTGTTTTGTAGAGCATTCACTTCAGCGGCAGTTCCTGGCAGAGCCAGTCCACCTGGTACATCCGGGTCTCGCCACAGGTGCGGAAGCCCAGCTTCTGGTAGAGGCGGGCCGCCGCCGGGTTGTCCCGGCTCACCAGCAGCCGGGCTGTCTCCCGGCCCTGGGCCTTTGCCTCCTCCAGCAGGCGGCGGGTGAAGGCCTCCCCCATCCCCTGGCCGTGGAGGTCCCTGCGGACCCCCACCCGGGACAGTTCGCAGCTTTTGGCCGCCGGGGTCCAGCAGGAAAGGTCCCGGATATCCGGGTCGTCGTCCCCCAGGGAGGCGGCGGCCAGCAGGCTGCCATCCTCCCCCCAGGCGCACCAAAGGGAGCCCCGGGCGGTGTCGGCGGTCACCTCCTCCGGCCCCGGGTAATATTCGTTCCAGGTGGTGCCGGGGGTGCCCAACAGGGAGCGGTAAAGGGCCAGCACCGCCGCCTCGTCCTCCGGGCGGGCGGGCGCCAGGCGCCAGGATATCTTACTGATGTTGCTGGACATAGGCGTTCAACTCCTCGATCCGGTCGGTCTTTTCCCAGGCCACGTCCAGGTCGGCGCGGCCCATGTGGCCGTAGGCGGCCAGCTGGCGGTAGATGGGGCGCCGCAGGTCCAGACGGCGGATGATGGCGGAGGGCCGCAGGTCGAACACCGCCTCCACCGCCTGCTCCAGCAGTTCGTCCGGGACGGTGGCGGTGCCGTAGCTGTCCACGCAGACCGAAACCGGCTTTGCCACCCCGATGGCGTAGGCCAGCTGGATAAGGCACCGCTTGCAGAGCCCCGCCGCCACCAGGTTTTTGGCCACCCACCGGGCGGCGTAGGCGGCGCTGCGGTCCACCTTGGTGGGGTCCTTGCCGGAGAAGGCGCCGCCGCCGTGGCTGCCCCAGCCGCCGTAGCTGTCCACGATGATCTTCCGGCCGGTGAGGCCGCTGTCCCCGTGGGGGCCGCCTACCACGAAGCGGCCGGTGGGGTTGATGAGGTACTGGCACTCCTTGCGCAGTTCCGCCGGGATGACGGGTTCGATGACATACTTTTTAATGTCCTGGTGGATCTGCTCCTGGGTGACCTCCTCGCCGTGCTGGGTGCTCACCACCACGGTGGTCACCTGGGCGGGGCGGCCGTCCTCGTACCGCACCGTCACCTGGGTCTTGCCGTCGGGGCGCAGGTAGGGGAGGGTGCCGTCCTTGCGGACCTTGGTCAGCTGCCGGGCCAGGCGGTGGGCGTAGGCGATGGTCATGGGCATCAGTTCCTGGGTTTCGTCACAGGCGTAGCCGAACATCATCCCCTGATCCCCGGCGCCGTTCTGGTCCTCGCTCTCCCCGGCCTTTTCCTCCAGGGAGCGGTCCACCCCCATGGCGATGTCGGGAGACTGCTCGTGGATGGAGGTGATGACCCCGCAGGTGGCGCCGTCAAAGCCGTAGGCGGCGTTGTCGTAGCCGATATCCAGGACGATCTCCCGCACCAGCTTCTGGACATCCACGTAGCAGCTGGTGGTGATCTCCCCCATCACCTGGACCAGGCCGGTGGTGCAGGTGGTCTCGCAGGCCACCCGGCCCATAGGGTCCTTCTCCAGGATGGCGTCCAGGATGCCGTCGGAGATCTGGTCGCAGATCTTGTCGGGGTGGCCCTCGGTCACCGATTCGCTGGTAAAGTAGTAGTTCCTCATGATGTTCCTCCTTTGTTTTGGCTGCTGTCCCTTATCAAGGAAAAATAGAGCGCCCGGAACCTGCTCCGGGCGCTGGATTCATCTCATCTCCCGGATCGCTCCGCAGGATTTGGCACCTTGCCTTTACAGTAGGTTGCCGGGCTTCGCAGGGCCTGTTCCCTCCGCCACTCTTGATAAGAGATATTTACTTGTAAGTATTATATTACTCCGCTTTGCGGCGGTTGTCAAGAGCCGTCCGGGCGCCGATGGTGTTTTCCCGGACAAAGCTGGAAAGGCGCTTGTACAGCAGGAAGGTGATGACCGAGAGGATGAAGCCCTTGATGAGGTTAAAGGGCAGGGCGCCGAAGATGATGTAGGTGTCCACGCTGCCGATCAGGGGGTTGACGGCGGAGCAGGCGGAGAGGATGGCCTCGATGGGCATCACCTTGGCGAAGAAGGGGATGAGCATGTACCTGTTGGTGAAGCACCCCACGATGGCCATGGCCAGGGAGCCGCAGGCCATCCCCAGCACCGCCCCCTTCTTGGTGTGATCACGGCGGTAGATGAGGCTGGACACCACGCAGAAGGCGGAGGTCATAAGGAAGTCCCCCAGTTCCCCCACGCAGCCGGTGGAGGAGGAGAAGGCGTGGATGATGTCCTTGACCATGGTAATAAGGACCGCCGAGACCGGCCCGAACATAAAGGCGGCCAGCAGGCTGACGGCGCCGCTCAGGTCCACCTTGAGGAAGGGGGGCATGAAGGGCAGGGGGAACTCGAAGAACATGACCACGGTGGCGATGGCGGCGAACATGGCGCTGTAGGTGATCTTCTTGGTGCGGCTGATGGTGCTGGACATAGTTGAAACCCTCCAAAAAATAAAGATTTTTTGGCCTGCTCGGGGAAAAAAGAAGGCCCTCCATGCAGTTGCACAGAGGGCGTGTCGGCTGATACCAGGGGGCGATGCCCCTGACGTCGGCTTCCGTTTCTTCCATCCAGACTATCACTGTCGGTACCGGATTCGCACCGGTTCGGCGTCCCCGGAGGGACGTTCGCAGACTAGGGCAAAGCCCATCACTGCCGGTGGGGAGTTACACCCCGCCCTGAAACAAAACCATTTATAGTATAGCATCTGAGAAAGATTTGTCAAGGGGCTTGCCGTCACTTCTTGAATCAAGCGCTCCCGGACCGGGTTTTTGCCGCGGCGTTATCCTCCGGGAACAGGTCTCTGCCGCCGATGTAGCAGCCATAGGGCTGCTGCTGGAGGTAGAATATCTCGGCGATCTGGCCCTGGGAGACCGGCATCTGGCCAAAGCCAAAGCGGTCCCCGGGAGACGGCTGGCCGCCGGGGGCGGGGTCCAGGAACTCCGGGGTATCCAGCGGGGGCAGCACCGCAAGTTCCACCAGCCAGGCGTAGCCGGAGCCCCCCTGGGCGTATTTTTCCATGTGCCGGTTGTACTGCTCCACCGTCAGGGGGTAGAGTTCATCCCCAAGGGGGCTGCCGTCCGGCCCCTCCCGGTCGATGACCAGACGCCAGGGGCCGGGGTAGCGGCCGCCGGCCTTCTGGCCCACCGCCCACAGCACCCCCCGCCGGGCCACCAGCTGGCCGTCCCTCATCCGCCGGGCATCCCGGGCAGTGAGACGGTTCACCCAAAAGGCCGCCAGGGACAGGAACAGGACGATGGCGAAAAAGATAAGGATGATAGGTTCATGAAACGACTCCTTCACCAGTTCCACAAGTTCCGCCAGGGTCGAGGCCGAGGAGAAAATACAGATAAAGGGGACAAAAAAGATGGCAAGGGAGATGAGGACGTGCTTTAGAAGGGTGGGGAAATAGACCCTTGCTTTCCGGTGGGTGCCCTGGACGGGAACCTCCTCGTAGTGGCCGAGCAGACGCATGGGGTCACCGGTCCCACTTGTCGATGAGCGCCTGCAGCTGGTCGGCGAACCGCTGCAGATCCCGGTTGGCGCCGCCCTCGTTGTGGCGGATGGCCTCCAGCAGCTTCTGGCCTGTCTGCTGCAGGCGGATGTAGGCCGGGGAGGCCTTGTGCCGCACCGCGGCGTGGACGTGGAGGGAGGCCGCCGGGGTGCCGCCGTCGATGAGGCGGTCGGCCGCCAGGTCGTACACCGCCCGGAAGTCGGGCACCAGGGGGTCGAAGCCCATAAGGCGGATGGTCTCGGCAAAGGTGAGGGCCGCTTCCTCCTCGCCGTGGACCACGAACACCTTCCGGGGCTTTTCCGGGGCGAAGGCCCCGATCCACCGGGTCAGCCCCGCCTTGTCGGCGTGGCCGCTCATGCCGCGGAAGTTCACCACGTCGGCCTTGACCGATATCTTCTCCCCAAACAGCTTCACGGCGTCGATGCCGTCCACCAGCAGCCGCCCCAGGGTGCCGTTGGCCTGGTACCCCACAAAGAGGATGGTGCACTCCGGCCGCCAGAGGTTGTGCTTCAGGTGGTGGCGGATGCGCCCCGCCTCGCACATGCCGCTGGAGGAGATGATGACCTTGGGGTCCTTGTCCATGTTCAGCATCTTGGATTCGTCGGAACTGCGGCAGAGGTGCAGGTTGGGGAAGCGGATGGGCTCGAAGCCCTTGCGCAGCACCAGGATAGTGTCCTCGTCGGCGTAGCCCCGCAGGTCCCCGGAAAAAATCCGGGTCGCCTCACCGGCAAGGGGGGA
>CAJUFR010000004.1:63025-86113 GCA_910585525.1 uncultured Angelakisella sp. | reverse complement strand
CTGGATTTCCAGATAGCTTTCATAATCGGAAAGCAGAAGGTCAAAAAGCTCCTTTCAGGGATTTTCCGCCGCATACAAAAACACCGCCTATTGTCCCGTTAGGCGGTGTTTTGTGTAAGGTTGGTAGCACTTTTTTTGCTTCTTTTCCCTGTATGCCCTTGTCAAGTGATGTTTATCTTACAACAAACACACCGGCACCGGCAAGATGAATTGCAAGATAAACATCGACTTTTTCACTAGACAATAACAAAAATCGGCAATTTGCACAAACAAAACACCTTCAGTAGCCGCATCTAGTTAGAGAAAAATCCAAAAAAGCAAAACGACCAGGACTATCCCCCCTCTGGATAGCCCTGGTTTCTTTTTGCATGATTTCCTTGTCGCTATGCTGCTTCCAAGTGGGAATCAAAGAGTATTTGCGCTGTCAAATATCCTAGAATCTTCCGGGGATAGTTATTGATCCATCGCTCGACCCTGGCAATATCTCTATCGCTGTACTGCTCTATGGGTGTTCCCTTTGGGATAAATCGCCGGATTATGCCGTTTGCGTTCTCATTGGAACCCCGTTCCCAGGAACTATAAGGATGACAGTAGTAAACTTTCGTACGAGAGCCTTTTGTACGGCAAGATTTTTCTATTCCTGAGGTGTCCATAAACTCACTGCCATTATCGATGGTGATCGTTTGAAAAACACGCTTGAATTTTGCCCCCATACTGCGCTCCAAACGATTTAGGACCCGAACCACCTCGGCGGTCGTTTTGCTTCCGATTTTTCGGATGATCTCCCGACGGGTCAGACGTTCCGTCAGGACTAGCAAAACCGGTCCGCCGCCCTTGGCTTTGCCTATCACGGTGTCCATTTCCCAGTGACCAAATGATTTCCGGTTTTCTATTTCTTCCGGTCGATCGCTTATGCTGGAACAAAAGGTGCGTTTTGCTCTAAACTGCGGTTTGCTGTCAGCTTTCGGTTTCTTTTTACTCTTTCTAAGCAGGTGCTTATTTTCCAGTTCTGCAAAGATTCCTGCATCAATATAGTTGTACAATGTCTTTATACATACCTCTGTTGCAAAATGCTGCCCTTCCAATCTGATCGCCGCCAGGGCCGCCGCCGGGGAATATCTATCCTTTATGATCTTCTGCTCTATGAAACTGGCAAAGGCAAAGTCCCTTCCTATCTTTAGGGAGGGGCCTTTTCCTGCTGCCTTTTCCTCATAGTCTCTTTGGGCAATTTCAGCACTATATGCTGTTACCTCTTTCCACTCTATGGTGAGACGGGTGTATCTTCCACGGCGAAGTTCTTTGTAGATGGCAGAGCGTTCCCGGCCAAGAGCCGCCGCGATCGCTGAGGCCTTCATCCCGATTTGTACATAACCCTCTATTTTCACACGCTCCTCCGGTGAGATATGTTCGACACCCTTTTTTCCTGCCATTTATGACACTCCTTCCTCCCTAAAAATTGCGCAAAAATAAAGCCATGCCGAAACATAGCTTTTTATTAAATGTAAATCAAATCATTCTGGTGAGGAATCAATATTTTCTATAAACCGGCATTGTGGATAATTGGAACAGCCCCAAAAATTTTTTCCAACTCGTGCACCCTTCTTGGCAGTACGAAGAACCAAAGTGCCGCCACAACGAGGACATTTTCTATCACTTCTAGTAACGGCCCTGGTAGGTGAAGCAATTTTAGGCAACGACTTCTTCTTTTCTTCTACTGTTTTAATATGCAAGGCTTTTTGTTCTTCTGTAACTTGGGTCAAAGGATAAAGTTTAGAATACAAAGAATCGATTTCAGCAGGTGATAATCTAGAGCCAACTTTTTCTGCATTTCTACGAATTCGCAAAGGCAAAACACGTCTATTTATTACAATGTAATTATTAGACAGTAGAATACTTCTCTCCAACTCACAACGGTCACTAAAAACGATATAAGAATATAACGGAAAATCCGCTCCAACATCAAGATAGTTTCTTAACCACTTCACATGAACGTTATTTTGAATGATAGGATTAAGAAAAGTAACTTTTTTTGAACCCCCATTACTGGTAGGAAGAAATTGTATCCATTCTCTCAAATCTTCACTTCCAGAAATCCGGCCACTATAGTTTTTAGATTCCAACACATAAACCCCAGATTCATGAAGAAGTATTACATCAATTTCTGTAAATGTGCCATCATCTTTAGGAACATAACAATTAGAAAGAATTTGTTTGTATCCACTAAGAAATTTTAGGACTTCACAAATATAACGTTCTCCTGTTTTTCCAGTATCCCAGAAATAAGGTTCTTGAATAGCAGACACCGGTGGTATATGTGAAGTCAACGGTGAAGAATATCCTGCTTGTCCAATTTGAGATTGATTTAGAATTGAAGAATTTGGCTTTAGTGATTCAGATGGTTCTATTTTCTTTTTAGAAAACGCCTTAAATGCCGTGCGAATGATTTTTGCAAGAATTCTTAAAATAAATTTGAGAGTAACAATAGGCAGTATAATAAAAACAAAAGTAAACGCAAGAACGCTTAAAAACGGAACTAAAAAATAAAGGCCAAGGGTCCAAGAATAATCATAATTATACAACTGGAAGTCAGCCCAATTCAATCACATCACCCTGTTTCAAAAGTAGGTGCCATAGTCCAGGGTATCAATCAAGACCTTTCGCAAGTTACAAACCATTACAAATTTAAGGCTGTACAAATCGCCAACCTGTACTAGGTGAAATTTGTAATGATTTGTAACTTACGGTGTCTTGACTGACACCCTTCCCTATGGCGCTTCGCAGATACAGAGGGGCAAGGCCCCTCCACCCCCTATGAGGGGCTGGACTTGAAATTCTGGGTTACGGTTCTGGCGGCTGGGTCTGGTCACGCTCCATGGTCTCCCGGATGGCCCGGGCAACGAAACCGTTGACGCTCTCTCCTCGGGCGGCGGCGTGGGTGCGGATGGTCTCTTTCTGGCCCCGGGGGACGGTTAGTTCCACCCTGTCATAATTCGCTTTAACATACTTGTGAACTGCTTTTTGTTGTGCTTTAGAAACAGGCATCTTTATTTCACCTCAAAACTATTATACACACGGAATATACTACCGTAAATAGTTATATTAAACAAATATATCCCCGTAAGTATGTATAAAATGCCGATAGACATATTCCCGTAAATATATTATAATAGTATTGTAGCAGGGGGGCAGAAAGGAGGACACCCGCCCATGAAATACAGTGACTTCATCAGACTTTCCCCGGAAGAACAGGAAGCCTACTGGAAATCGGCGCAAGAAAAAGCGGCTAGGCGCTCGAACACCTAACCGCTAAAGCACAGGCCCCACACCCCTAGAGCGAAGCCCCCTTGCTACTCCACATTTTAGCAGACCGGGAGAAGAAAGTCAATAGACCGGGAAGGAGGAAACATCATAAAAGCCCAGAATATCACGATCGACATTAACCGCCTTAGTACTAACCAACTCGACCAACTTGCCGCCATGATCCACGAAACCAACGCAGGTAGCGCCCGGGATGTCCAAACCATAAATAACCGTATTGCCTTTATTGAAGGCTGGATGAGCGAAAAAGCCGAAGCAGAATATTTTGCGGCGTACTGCTAACGAATATAAGAACAGCCCCCAGGTGATGGGGGGCTTGTTTCGTTTTGATACTTTATGAAAGTTCTTCGCAATACGGGCATTCTTCGCAGGTCAAACCATCTTCGCCATCTACCAAATAAGGCTCCACATAAGGGCAAAAACCCAAGGAACAAAAAAAGCGGTAAACTGGAAGCGGTTTTTGCAATTTTTCTGTTTCTGTTTTTATATGCTCCCAGTCCTCGTCAAGCAAAAAATCCCTATCATCCACTATATCGCACCTAGCCATAGCTGCCCATCCTCCGCTATACATTGTTTGAGTAGAACGCTATCATCATAGTCCACCGAAACGGCATAAGGGCAACCCTCGCAATCCGGCCAGGAAGGAAGATAGACCACCCTCCTGACATCATCGCCATAGACACAATCCTTGTGCTTGCAAACATACCGCATAAAATATCCTCACTTTTTTTCAATGGCCACACCACGGCCATCCTGCCGTATCTTGTCCAAAAGCTGCATCTGACGGCTGTTGAGTTGCGCTCCCTCTATCATGGCGATAATATCTTCAAAATCACCATTGTTGGCTTCCAGCCACAACTTCAAACTGCTCGACGCTTGCCGCTCCAAGAAATGCTGCCCCTATAAAAAGCTGCTCCTGATGACTCTCTGCCGCTGTGGAGCCATCCGTATACTGATAAATCACCGTCAGGGTGTAAGGGACGGGAGAATAGGTGACCACCACCTCTAACGGCTCATTTCCCATGGTGCCGGAGACTGACAGCTTGTCCGCCTGGTACCCCTCGACCTCCGGGGAAGGAACATCGTAAACAAAGCCGGGAGGATATTGGAACACAACATCCGGGGACACGGTCGAGCCGTCAGCATACTGATATTTTACGGTGAGGGAGTGGAATGTCTTGGAATAATAAACGTCTATCGTCAGGTCCTCATCTGGCATGGTGCCGGTGACTATGGGGATACTGGGAGTGAAGCCCTCGATCTCCGGGGAGGGAATACTGTATTCCGCCCCGGTTGCCAGAGTTTGGATTACTGGATCGGTGGCGGGGTTGTTTTCGGAGTAAAGATAATTAACCGTCAAAACATGTGTGATTTTTTGATAAAAAACATCTACGGTTAAATCATTGTCCGGCATGATGCCAGTGACTAATGATATGTTTGGAGCATAGCCTGATATTTCTGGAGATAAAATACTATACTCTGTTCCAGCTTCAAGGATTTGAGTTACAGAATCGGCGGCAATGGAATTATCGGAATAATAATAGTTAATTTTTAATGTATACTCTGATGGAGGATAATACTCTGCTGAATCCACCAAAGAAAATGATTTCATTTCAGCAAAAACAAAGAAATATGAATTTGATGAAGGAAATGACCAATTAGAAGAAAACCAACGATACCCGCTATATATCTGGTCCCCCGGCTTCGTCGGGTCATAGTCCTTATCCCAGGTAATAGGCGTTTTGTCAGATTGGAAAGGGTCAAAGAACTGCCAAGGATCATAGTCAAGGTCATCATCCGTATCATCAAACCAGGTGTCAGGATGACCTGAGCCTTTGTCAGAACTAGACCCACCATCGGAGCCTGGACCTTCTCCCTCCGAACCACCGCCCCCAGGGCCTTCCCCTTCGGAACCGCCGCCACCGGAACCAGAACTGCCACCGCCAGAACCGGAACTTCCCCCAGAACTAGACCCGCCGCCAGGCTTGACATTGACATCCGGTTTTCCATCGCCATCAATGTCTACGTTTTCATCTGGCTTTCCATCGCCATTGGTGTCGATATTGAGGTCCGGCTTTTTGTCTCCATTGGTATCGACGTTAATATCTGGTTTCCCATCCCCATCGGTATCGATGTTAAGGTCCGGCTTCTTATTTCCATTGGTATCTATGTTGATATCAGGTTTCCCGTCACCGTTGGTATCTACATTCAGATCGGGTTTCTTGTCCCCGTTGATGTCGACATTCAAATCGGGTATCCGGTCCCCGTCCGTATCTATGTTAATGTCCGGCTTTCCATCGCCGTTGGTGTCTATATTGATATCTGGTTTCCCATCGCCATCAGTATCTATGTTCACATCCGGCAAACCATCCCCATCAGTGTCGATGTTTATATCCGGCTGTCCATCACCATCCACATCTACATTGATATCTGGCTTGCCATCCCCGTTGGTATCCTGGTCTATATCCAGATTTTCATTGTAGGGCGGTACCTCTCCGCCCTCGATGCCAAGCCACCAGTCATAATCCCGCCAGTGCTCCACCGCTTTGCCGTCCACCACCTGGTGGTAAATGGTAGATACTTCAAAGTCACTTATATCACGAGAGCCGCTTGGCACGACACCAGATCGGCCTTTGTACATGGCGCTATAATAGGGGTACACATCGGACGGGGAGCAAAGTGTATTGCTATCCAAAACATAGGTAAACCGGATGATAGACCCTGCGCCGCCAGGAAGATGGGAGATATTCGGCTGCATATAAAACTGGCTCGTGTTTTCATCATATATGAATTTCACAAAGCTGTGGGGCTCGTAGCAGCCATACCGCATGGGGGAGGGGACATTCATCTGTTCCTGGTGGCGGGGACCACCATTGTGCTGAAAATAGCCCAGGTCATAATATTCTCCGTTAGGTTTTTTATCTGGTTTGATGAAGTACAAAGAAAACTGCCGGTCATAATCAATATCCTTGCTTTCCTTGTACTTGTTATAAACCCCCTGGTCGATCAAGATAAGCCAAGGACCCTCTTGAGAAAAATTGAAAGCAAACTCTTTTGCCTCATCCGACCCGGAAAAAACCAGACTGGAAAGAGAGTAGCTGTTACCATCATCACTTACCTCCAAAACAGAGGGCACCGGCGGAACCCACTCGGCGTCATAGGGTTCAGCCGCAAAAGCCGGGACCACAGCGGCAACCGGAACCAGAAAAGCCAGCAGCGCCGCAAGATACTTTTTCATTGGCAAGACCTCCTATCAGCCGATGCTGTTCAGCAAGCTGATAAAAAAATGCAGCCCCCACAAAACCAGGGAAAAGCCGATGAAGATGGAGAAGCCCAGACCGATAAAGTCCCGCAGGGAGTAGATCGCTTCCTGGAAAAAGCTAAGGTCCCAGGGAATATAAGGATTGTAGGTGGAGAGGAAGAAAAACATCTTGAAAACCTCCAATTTTTGAATTTTTTGTTTTGCAAAAAGAATTTGCCGGAAATCAGCATGGTAAGCCAGTTTAAATCATAAATAAAGGGGTGTGTGCTGGCTACTATCACCCCCGTGCTACCCCCCGGGGGTTTAGCCGAGACCGCCCAGCTTGAAGCACGAAAAAAAGGGGCAACAGTCCGAAAACTGCCACCCCCTTTCAGAAAGAATCAGGCCCCGGTGAAACGGCGGATAAGGGCCGGGATGATGCGGATACCGATCATCAGGCCCATGATGCCCAGACCGACGGGCAGGACCACGTTGACATTGGCAACGATACCCTCCACCAGGGGCTGGAGCATCTGGGTGGTGATGTTGATCTTGGGCAACTCCAGGTCGGGAGAACTGGAGCCAGAAGCGAACGCCATCACCGAGGAAGCCCCAGCCATCAAACCGGCCAGGGTGGGAAAGAGCAGAGCCTTCGCATTCATCTTGAACTTGTCCATCATTTGAATGACCTCCTTAAAATATCCGTTTCAAAGTACGCTTGAAATGAAGGTACTGTAAAACCATCTGCCCAGTAAGTAAACAAAGAGAAGAGCGGCAGAAGCAGGGACAACGAAGTAAAGCAGTATCTCCAGGTCCCGCCGGATAGCGGCGACATCTTCCGGGAAAGAACCCCCTGGGTATCCGGGCAAGATACCGGAATCATGATAGCTGGTATCCTTCTCCAGACCATCGTCCATATCCGTAGCAAAAGCCTGGATAGAAAAAACAGCCAAGAGGAGGATAGCCACCAGAGCCAAGACCGCCATCTTTTCGAACTGTTCCCGGGGAATCATGTCTGACCCTTCTTCTCGTCGAAATGCAGCGCCATCACCTGGCCCCGGAGGCCAACAGTAACCTCCACCAGTTTCCCAGCGTACTTCTGGCAAGCGGAGATACCGCCATAGGGAGCAAAGATAGCCTCCGCCCGCTCGTTGGTGAGCCACTTCTTGATGGGTCGGAACCCTACCGACGGCCCTTCCGAAGGCTCCGCCAACCACAGGTTCCAACCCTCGACAGGCTCCCCAGTTTCCTTGTCCTTGAATTCACAACGCATGACGCCTAAAAATGTATACATCTTTTGAACTCCTTCCTTTTTTCCGACCTTATTGGCCGTGATTTCCTGTTGATGTTTATATTACAAGAAACACACCGGCACCGGCAAATAACAAAATTTGCCCCCAAAAGCATCCTGTGCTATAATTAAATTTTAATGCCGCACCCTCCGCGCGGGCCTTTCGCCGCGGGGGGGTGGCGGCCCACAGAACAAAAGGAGCGGCTGACAGGATGCTGAAGAAAGTGACAGGGACTACCCTTTATGAGCAGGTGATGGACCAGATCCGGGAGATGATCGTGACGGGGGTCTACCAGAAGGGAGATATGCTCCCCAGTGAAAAGGAACTGATGCAGCTTACCGGCGTCAGCCGGATCACCGTCCGGGAGGCGCTGCGGATGCTGGCAGAGGTGGGGATCATCGAGACCCGCCAGGGCAAGGGCAGCTTCGTGGCGGTGGACGGTTGGTCCTTGGCCCCGGATGTGGCCACCTCAGAAAAGCAGGCGGAGTATTACCGCAACTTTCTGGATTCCACCCAGGCCCGGCTGCTGCTGGAACCGGAACTGGCCCGCCAGGCGGCAAAAAACGCTGTGCCGGAGGATCTGGCCCGGATGGAGGCCGTCCTCTCCCAAAAGCGGAAGCGCGCTTTAGGAGAGGACGCCTTTGAGGAGTTCCACCAGGCGGTAGCCAAGGCGGCGGGGAATCCCCTGCTGGAAAAATTTCTGGACCAGTTGCTGGTTTTGGAGCAGCAGGGGCGCTCGGTCTTCTCCCTCCCCCTGCCAGAGGAGCAGAAACGGACCTCCGCTATCCTCTGCGATCACCACCGGAAGATCTTCCAGGCTATCCAGGACGGAGACCCGGAATTCGCCTACTTTTACATGAAGGAACACACCCTTTACTTGTTGAAGGTCTACCAGGAATACTTCCAGCGGTTCTTCTGATCTTTCCTGCTCACTTTCTTCTGCTTGTCACGCCGCTTTACTTTTAACAGAAATCAGGAGATACTGTGAAACTGACACAACAAAAATTTTATCCCTGGCTGCTGGTGGTCTGCTACTCCCTGCTGGGCATCTTCTGTCCCGCTGCTGTTACCCAGTTTTCCATGGTGGTGGGGGAACTAGCGGAGGCCCTAAAGGTAGAGACCCAAACGGTACTGCTGGCGGATACCTGCCGGGCCGTTTGTCTGGTCATCGCTATGTTCCTTTCCAGCTGGGCTTACCTGCGGCTGGGGCTGCGGGGGACCATCGGGCTGGGCCTTCTGTTTCAGGCGCTGCCCCAGTTCCTCATCCCCCTGGCGGTGGACCTAGGGAGTCTGCCGGTTTTCTTCGCCTGTAAAGCAGCCCAGGGCCTTAACGCTATGGCCTTTCCCCTCTACATTTCCACCATCACTATGTGGATCGACCGGCGGTACGCCGCCCTTTCCACTGCGATCTTCAACGGCAGTTTCGCTGCCGGTAGCGGCGTGGGCGCCTGGGTCGCCGGGTTGCTGGTCCCCGCCCTAGGTTGGCGGGCCTCCTTCTACGCCATCGGCGTGATGGTGGCGGTGTTGGCGGTGCCGGTGCTGCTCTTTACAAGGGATAAGCCCGTTGCCCCCGCATCGGAGGAAACGGCCACCCCCAAACGCGGCGGCGGATATGGTTCTATCCTCCGCCAGCCAGTCACCTGGCTGCTGGTGCTAGCGCTGCTGGCCAACACCTGGGTGACCCAGGCCATCACGGTAGATATGTCCGTCTACGCCAGCGGCATTGGCTATTCCTACGGGGAGACTGGCAGTTTAATGCTGGTGATCAGCGTCATTACAGTGGTTTCTTCCATCCTGGCGGGCGGAGTTTCTGACTTTCTGGCAGACCGCACCGTTCGGAAGGTCCGCAGCCGCTCCCTGGTGATGGGGGCGGGATATGTCCTCAGCGCCGCAGGCGCAGCGCTGCTGCCCTTTGCCGCCCCGGCGGGGTATCTGCCCCTGGCCCTTTCCTCCTGCGCCATGATGTTCGGCGCCTCCTGGGCCGCCGGAGTATTCTGGGCGCTGCCCTCCCAACTCTACCGCCCGGAGGACAATGTGGCGGGAACCGCCTTCTGCTCCGGGGCCTCCAACATCCCCAACCCCATCGCCCCCATGGTGGTGGGAGTGCTGTTGGGGACCCAGGGCCACTGGACCGCCGCCTGGATGACCTGCGCCGCGGCATCCGCCATCAGCCTTTTGGCAAGCGTTCTTCTTTCCGGCAAGGGCCGGGAGGAAGGATGAAGCGCAAAGGTACCTCTCTTTCCCCCGCCGCTGGCAGGTCTTGCCGGCGGCGGGGGGCTTTGGTTGGTTTTCCCGATCTATGCTATTATCAAGCTAAAATCAACAGAGATAGATTGGCATAGAAGGGTTTTCGTTATCATCGTTGCTAACAATTTGATAACAGCCTATCTTGTAAGCAGAATAATATGGACAAATCGAATAATCAAAAGGACGAGAGACCACTATCCCAAAACAAGACCCGTCAGATTATGGCCCTCCGCAACAAGTGGGAGTAATCACCACATCCCATAAACCCGCATAAATCCAAAGTTTCACAGACACCGTTACCCACTTCTGCACCAACCCGGCAACATCTTTCATTATCCATAGAAAAAGAACTGACTGATTATAATCAAATCAGTCAGTTCTTTTTTGATGCAGTCATAATCCTCCCAACCGGCCTCCCCGGCCCGGAGCATGCCCGCCGCCTGCCGCCAAGTAAAAATGCCCAAGGCACAGGACCAGTTGAAATGATCCGTTTTCCGCTACCCTATCTCCAGGTCCCCCAGGACCCGGAAATTCACCTCCTCGAACCCCACCCCCCTGGGATACTTATCAAAAAACCTCAGGATCAACTCGGTCATCTCCACATCGATCTCCCGTTCCACGGGACACCCGGCATACCAGGGATACCCCCCGGCGCCGCTGGCCCGGTAGCTGCTGAGGCAGACGGTGAACTCCTGCTCCTCCTCCACCGGGGCGCCGTTCCGGGTCAGGGAGATCACCCGCTGGCCCTCCGGCCTGGCCGGGTCGATGAGGTACTCCACCCCGGCGTAGTAGTCGTAGTTGTAGTGCTCCACCTTGGGCTTGAGGAACCGCTCCGAGACCCGCAGCTTCCCCGCCCCGTCCAGGGCGAAGTATTCCGCCGTCCGCTCCATGGCCTGGCGGAGGACCTTGCCGGTGACCCGCAGCACCGCCAGGGTGTTGGTGTAGGGGTAGGCGGTGAGGACATCCCGGCGGCGCACCACCTGGGGGAGCCCTGCTGCGTCATTGGCAAGACTGCTCACTGAAAGTTCCGCCCCGGAGGCCTCCAGCTGCACCCGGTTGAAGAAGGCCGCCAGGCCGCTGCCCTCCGCCGCCATGGCCAGGGGGGCGCCGGGGAGGAGGGGCCGGTCCAGATGACCCACCACCACCTCCAGCCATTGGTCCACCCCCTTCTGGATGGGGGCCAGGTCCCGGAGAAGGTCCTGGTCGCAGGCTCCTCCGGCAGGGACGGCCCGGCTGGAGCATCGCACCCCCTCCTCCCCTGCTGCGGCGGTGATCTCCAGAAAGGCCCTGCCGGAATCGGGGGCCTGGACCACATAGGTCCCGAAAAGTTCCTGCCCCGGGATGCAAAGGTGCTGATGCCCGGTGAGAAGGATATCAAAGTCCAACTCCTGACAGAGACGGTAGCCTACGTTCTCGGTACTGGCGGAGAGGACCCGCCCGGTTTCCAGGTCCCGCTCGAAGCCTCCGTGGTAGACGCAAAGGGTGACGTCGGCCTTCCCCCGCAGGGCCTCCAAGGCGGCCCGGGCGGCGGGGATGGGGTCGGCCACGGTGAGACCCCCCAGATGCTCCGGGCGTTCCCAGACCATCACATGGTCGGTGACCAGCCCCACGATCCCCACCCGCAGGCCGTTCTCCAGCCGGTGGACCCGGAAGGGAAAAGGGGTGGAACCGTCCTCCCGGACCAGGTTCTGGCAGACGCACCGGGCATGCAGCGGGTCCAGGTACCGCCCCAGGTAGTCTATGCCGTAGTTGAAGTCGTGGTTGCCCAGGGTCACAAAGTCATAGCCGCAGCGGTCCATCACCTGGGCGAAGCATCGGGGGTCGTCCAGGGTGTCGTGGCAGTAGGTCCCCAGGGGGGAGCCCTGGAGCAGGTCCCCCCCGTCGATGACCAGGGTGTTGCCGTCCTTCCCGAAGCGGTTGGCACACTTAAAAAGCCCCAGTTCCTTCTCCTCCCTCCCCCGGTAGTCGGTGGGAAAGAGGAATCCGTGAAGGTCGGAGGTAAAGCAGACGCGAAATCTTTTTTCCATTCCCCTACCCCCGTGTCAGCTTGGCCCGGATCCTGGAGGAGATGGCCTCGATGACCAGGACCAGCAGGATGAGCCCCAAAAGGATGGCCCCCACCTCGTTCCAGCGGTAGGAACTCATGGCGAAGATCAGTGGTGCGCCGATGCCGCCGGCCCCCACCAGTCCCAGGACGGTGGCGTCCCGGAGGTTCATATCGAACCGGTAGATGAGGGTGGACATAAAGTCCGGGAACAGCTGGGGCAGTATCCCGTAGCGTATCTTCTGGAAGGTGGTGCAGCCGGCGGCGTCCAGGGATTCCAGGATACGCTTGTCCAGGCCCTCGATGCTTTCGATGAACATTTTGCTCACCATGCCGATGGAGCAGAGGGACATGGTGAGCAGCCCGGCAAAGGGCCCCGGCCCGGTGACCCGGATGAACATCAGGCCGTAGATAAAGGCCGGGACGGTGCGGATGGCGGCGATGGCGAACCGCCCCAGCAGGGCGATGGGCCGGGGCACCAGGTTGGTGGCCGAAAGGAAGGAGAAGGGCACCGAGATGACCGCCCCCACGATGGTCCCCAGAAAGGCGATGCAAAGGGTCTCCAGAAGGAGGTAGGCCACCCCGGAGGTGGTGAAGTTGAAGAGCAGCTTGGTATCCGGGTGGAAGATGCCGGAAAGGATGTTCCCCGCCACCTCCAGGCCGCTGCCGGCGGTGGTGAACTCCAGGGTGGAACTGGACCAGGCCATGAGCCCGGCCACCAGGAAGGCCAGCAGCAGCTTCCAGGCCCAGGTCTTGGGGGCGTTTTGGTAGGCGGCTTCGATTCGTTTTTCCATGGCTGTGGCACCTCCCTCAGGTCAGACGCTTGCGGATGGCGTGGCTGATGCCCTCGATGGCCACCACCGTGACGAACAGGACGATGAGGATCATCCCCACGCTGTCGTATTCCCGCCAGCCGATCTTCTCGTTCATGATAAGCCCCAGGCCCCCGGCCCCCACATACCCCAGGATGGAGGCGTAGCGGACATTCCCCTCCAGGCAGAAGAGGGAGACCGACAGGTAGGTGGGGAGGATCTGGGGAAGGATGGCGGAAAGGAAGGCCCGGGTCCGGGTGGCCCCCAGGGCCTCCATGGCCTCAAAGGAGCCCATGTCCGCCGTCTCGATGAGTTCAAACAGCTGCTTGCCCACATAGGCGAAGGTAAAGATAGCGATGGAGCAGGTCCCCGCCATGGTCCCCAGGCCGAAGATATAGGTGGCGATCAGGGCGCACACCAGGGTGGGCAGGGTCCGCACCAGGCTGAGGAACAGCCGGACCAGCATCACCACATAGCGGTTGGTCACCACGTTGTTGGCGGCCAGGACGGCGAAGGGCAGAGCCAGAACAGCCCCCACCGCCGACCCCAGCAGGGACATTTTAATGGTATCCAGCAGGGGGGACCATATCTTGACCAGGTATTTGGTGTTGGGGGGGATCATGGCAAATAGGATGTCAAAGAACCGCTTGCCCCCGGTGACCAGCACCTGGAGGCTGAAACCGGTGACCCGGACCGACACCACGGTGCAGACCAGGAGGATCAGCAGGATGAGGGGCAGGCGGGTGAACCGCTCCTCCACCTCCTTGCCGTTGGCCAGCCGGTATTTCTTGGGCTTGAAGATGTGGTCATAAAGGCTCATGGCTGCCCCTCCCCGGAGGCGTTCTCCCGATAGATATCGTCCAGCACGGCCTGGTCCACCTGGCTGGCGGGCCCGTCGTAGACGATCTCCCCCGCCCGGATGCCGATGACCCGGCTGGCGTACTCCAGGGCAAGCTCCACATGGTGGATGTTCAGCAGGATGGAGATGCCCATCTCCCGGTTGATGCGCACAAAGTCCTCCATCACCTGGCGGGCGGTGACAGGGTCCAGGGCGGCCACCGGCTCGTCGGCCAGGATGATCTTGGGGTCCTGGGCCAGGGTGCGGGCCAGGGCCACCCGCTGCTGCTGGCCGCCGGAAAGCTGGTCGGCCCGGATGTATGCCTTGTCCAGGATGCCCACCTTGTCCAGGGCCTCCAGGGCGGCCAGTTTGTCCTCCCGGCGGAAGGCCCCCAGCACCACCCGCCAAAAGGGCAGGTCAGGCACCCGGGCGGAAAGGACGTTACGGATGACGGTGGTCCGTGTGACCAGGTTGAAGGACTGGAACACCATGCCGATGCCCCGGCGGAACCGCCGCAGTTCCTTCCCCCGGAGGGCGGAAACATCCACCCCCTCCACCGTCAGCTTGCCGCCGGTGATGCTGTGCATCCGGTTCACCGCCCGCAGCAGGGTGGATTTTCCCGCCCCGGACCGGCCGATGATGGCAACGAACTCCCCGTCCTGGATGGTGAGGTCTACATCCCGGAGGCCAACTGTGCCGTTGGGGTAGACCTTGGAAACATGATCAAAGAGAATCATTTGGGCACCTCACTTTGTTAAAAAAAGAGGGAGAGGGCATCCTCCGCTTGCGCGGCAAGGCGCAGGGGGGACGCCCTCTTCCCGAATGAAAGGAAGAAAGATAACGGGGTGATCTTTACTTGGCAGACAGTTCCTGGATCAGCTTCTGGGCGGCCCGCTCGTTGTCGTAATCGGAGGACTGGGCCTTCTGGTAGCCGTTGTGGCTGTAGATGGCGATGATCTCCTTGCCCTCGGGGGTGCTGCCGATGTTGATGAAGGCGTTCTGGAGGGCGGCGATAAGGGCGTCATCCATGATAGGAGAGGTCTTGCTGACCGAAACGGTGTCGTTGTAGATGGGGGCGGTGACGCCGATGAGACCGGTCTCCTCCCAGATGGAGGCGGTGCGGCCAAACTCGGTGGTCCAGCGTTCGGCGTAATCCCGGCGGGCGTCAGCGTAGGTGACCAGAACGTCCACCTGGCCGGAGGCCAGACGGGCAAAGGCGCTGGCATAGGAATCCGACTGGACGGCGTTGGCCAGATCGGTGATGCCCTTCTGGTACCGGTCCTGGAGCCACAGGGCGGGATAGATGTACCCGGCGGGGGAGGAGGAGCCCATGACGCTCCAGTTGGCGCTGTTCAGTTCGTCCCAGGTGAGGGCCTCGCCGGCGTTGACCTTGGCCACCAGGGCCTTGCCCTTCTCGGAGGGGCCGGCGATCATCAGGGCGCGGTAGGAAACCGCCTGCTTGTCGGAGGCCTCGGTGGGGGTGCCGTCGTTCCAGTCCTTGGCCTCGTCAAAATCCTTGCTCAGGCCGTCCCGGGTGGCGGTGAGGATGACATCGCAGCCGTCGTCGTACAGCACGTAGGTGCCGCCGGGGATGAGACCCACATCGGCGGTGCCGGCGCCCAGGGCCTCGCCCACAGCTTCGTAGGTGGTGCCGACGGAGATCTCCACCTCGCCGATATCGTAGCCCTCCTTCTTCATCTCCTCCTTCAGCAGGGCCTTCAGGGGCTCGGTGGCGGTGATGATCTCGCTGGGCTCCCGGGAGGGGACAAAGTAGACCTTCAGCTTATCCAGCTTCACTTCGCTGGGGGCGGCGGGTCCCTCCGGGGCGGGAGACCCGGACTCCTGGGAGGGGGCGGGGCTGGAGGGCTGGGCGTTGTTCCCGCCGCAGCCTGCCAGCAGGCCCAGGCAGAGGACCAACGCCAGGGCAAACGCGGTTACCTTCTTCATAGGTGACTACCTCCTTGTTGATGGTGTTCGATGATCTGGTTTCTTCTCGTTCGGGGGAGCGGGCAGAGCGCAAAAAAGCGGACTGTGTGCTGCCTCTGTCTTGAGTATAACACACCGCCCGCGAGAATTTTTTCCCACTTTCGTTACTATTTTTCTTATTTCGTCAACTTTCCCCCGGGCAGTTCCTCCGGGGCGGCGGTAAGGCTTTGGAAGTAGACCCCCATCAACTCCTCAAAGACCAGGATCACCTGGCCGAAGAAGTGGTTGGGGATGCCCCCCATCAGGGTCTGGCGTGCCCCGTCCACCACAAAGGCAAGGTCGGAGAGCCGGGAGAGGGTGGAATCCTCCCGCTTGGTGAAGGAGATGATCTTGAACCCCCGCTGCTTGGCGGCCCGGACATCGTTGAGGATCGGCTCCGCCTCCCCGCTTTGGGAGATGGCGATCATCAGGGAGGGGGCGATGTTGGTGACCATCCGCCCCTGTTCCTGGTGGAAGATCATGAAATCGTAAAAGTGGACCTGGTTAAAGACCATGAAGCCGCAGACCGCCAGCCGCTGGACGATGTAGGCGGCCACAATATCCCCAAAGGCCCGGCCGTTGGCGAATATCTTCTGGTTCTGGAACTCCGCCAGCAGGCGGCAGAAGTCCTCCTCCATGCCGTCCCGGTAGTTATCCACCCGCTCGTGAAGGCGGGCGGTGCAGGTGGTCTTGCCATAGGCGTCCACCGTCTGGGAGAGGTGATAGTACAATTCACTGTATCCTTCAAAGCCAAGGCGCTTGCACATTTTGATGATAAAGGTGGAGGAAACGTAGTTTTCGCTGGCGATCTGCTGGATGCCGATGCGCCGCTCCCCGGCCTCGATGTGGGAAATGATACTGGTGATGATTTTCGTTTCATCTTCAGAGATCAAGTTGGTAAGCAGATAGTAATTTCCTTTGATCGCTGTTCACTCTCCCTGTAAGCTGTTTTCTCATCCATTATGTCACAAGTCAGGGGAAAAAGCAACCGCCCCACTCAAAACTAGCCCCCCTATCCACCCGCTGGAACACCAGCTCCTCCCCCGCCCAAAACCGGTAGCGCATCTCCGCGCAAAGGCTCTCGTGAATGGTGCGCTCCATGCGCCCCTCCACCGGGGCGCGGAGGGCCTGCTTCTGCTCCTTCAGCAGCCGCGCTTCCAGGCGGTACCTCCCCTGACGGATCACCGCCCCGGAGGAGGACCACCTCTCAATTTTAGCCCCCAGATAGGTTGCCAATCGGTATTCCCGGCCACGGTAAAACACCGAGCAGATGCAGCCGGTGAACCCCTTTACAGGCAGGGGAATCGCCGCTATCGCAAGCATCAAACTGCCCTGCTCCGAATCCTTCCAGATGCACTGGGTCCAGAGGTACTTGCTGGGAAAGGAGCGGCCACGGTCCGTCTCGATGTATCCCACCCCGCCGGAAAAGTCCAGGCGTCTCCCGTTCAGTTCCAGCGTCCCGCTGAGAGAATGCCCCATGCTGATGACGCCGTGGGAGCACTGCATCCCCGCCAATAGCCGGAACGGCCCCATGATGTCATACTTTAGGGCAGTAAAAGGACCGTAGCGCAGAGCGCCACGGAGCGCAAGGCCCTCCCCCTGGATATCAAGGTCTATCCCGTGACCGTCAAATGTAGACCGCCCCAGCCGCACCCGAAACGGCTCCCGGGAGACCTCCAGCTGCTCCTCCGGGTAGTCCAGCCACCACGCCCCGTCATTTGAAATGACCTGGAGGGAAGCGGCTCGGCGTCCGCCGTTGTCGATATGAAGGGCGGGGATCAGAGCCAGTGTCTGTCCCCGAGAATTTTGATGCTTCAAATACCACCCTTCAAAATAGGGGCCGGTCCTATTTGTGCCACGAAAAATACCCATGATCTTATCACCCCGTATCCAGTTTTTCCCGGGTCCGGGGCTTTTATGTGGCGCGCCCATAAAAAGGGGGCGGCACCGTAAAAAGCGCCGCCACACCCCATGACAGACAATTTCCTTTTTCTAAGGATAAACATGTATCAGTCTTAACAATACATTTGTCGATATGAATAAAGCATATAGCAAGGATACTGATAATAAAATCACCGCAAGCAAAAATAGTAACGCCGTTTTTTTATGTTTTTTACCTGTACCCTTTTGCGTATTGCTCAAATATGCTTCCTCTGATGCAAAAGCATAGATCGCGTAAAGCTGATGTACCGTGCGAACATTCAACCTTCGGGAAGATGGATATACGATTTTTATGATATCTCCAGCATGAAAGTCGCTCTCACAGTTTTTATCCTTGATATAAAACTTTGGATAAGAAACATGCTCGAATTTTGTTTGCTTCCTTGACGGAAGGACCGGCCCGATCGTATAGATATTTTTTGACCTTTCTGCAACACGTCCTGTTTTGACCAAAAAATCACCAGAAAAAAGCCGCGCAATCTCTCGTCCATACCGCCCCGCGTCTATGCAGGCTATTGCGGCAAACAGGATAAAAATGAGAGGTATCACGAACGCAAACATCATTTGCGGTCGAACAGAGAGCGATTTTAAAATAACGTACACAGAAGGAAAAATGACAATAAAGCAGTATTCTCCTATCCCGGCAACGTACAAAATGAAAAAGCAGATATGCCGGAGCAGAAAATTCTGATAACTGCATCGATAGGAAAGCCGTTTTGTATCCTTGCCCATCCCCCATACCCTTCTGCAATCACCCCCCACCGGGAAGTGGGGGGTGACGGGATAAAACAGTCTCTTTTAACCTACATACTTCTTCATCGCGGCGTCGATCATACCCACCGCCTTTTCCACCACGGCGGCATCCTCCGGGACCAGGTTGTACAGGGGCTCCCGCACCCCGCCCAGGTCCAGGTTCTCCCGGCGGCGGAGGATCTCCTTGATCACCGCGTAAAGGTTCCCCTTGGCGGCGCACATGGCGTAGATGATCTCGTCGGCGGCGTTCTGGATGGGCAGCGCCTCCTCCATCTTTCCGGCCCGGATCAGTTCATCCATCTTGAGGAACAGTTCCGGCATGACACCGTAGGTGCCGCCGATGCCGCCGTCGGCGCCCATGGCCCGGCCGGAGATGAACTGCTCGTCGGGGCCGTTAAAGACCACGAAGCCCTCGCCGCCCTCCATCTTGAACATCTGGATGTCCTGCACCGGCATGGAGGAGTTCTTCACCGCTACCACCCGGGGATTCTTCAGCATCTCCCGGAAAAGGGGCATGGTGAGGGCCACCCCCGCCAGCTGGGGGATGTTGTAGATGACGAAGTCGGTGTTGGGGGCCGCCCCGCTGATGTCGTTCCAGTAGGCGGCGATGGCGTACTCCGGCAGGTGGAAGTAGATGGGGGGGATGGCGGCGATGGCGTCCACCCCAAGGGATTCGGCGTGGGCCGCCAGTTCCTTGGAATCCTTGGTGTTGTTGCAGGCCACGTGGGCGATGATGGTCAGCTTGCCCTCGGCGGCCTTGACCACGTTTTCCAGCACCAGCTTCCGCTCGGCGACGCTCTGGTAGATGCACTCGCCGGAGGAGCCGCCCACATAGACACCCTTGACCCCCTTCTTCACAAAGTAGCGGGTCAGGGCCTGGACCCCCTCGGCGCTGACGCCCCCGTCCTTGTCATAGCAGGCGTAAAAAGCGGGGATGATGCCCTGATACTTGCTGTTGTCTTTCATGTTCTGACCTTCCCTTCTATTATGATGTTCTTATTGATTCCGGTATTGTGCCAGCAGGACGAAGAAGCCGGCGGTCCAGACCACGGTAGCAAAGACCTTCAGGCCGTCCGCGCTGCCGGAGGCCATGAACTCTCGGGCGCAGAGCACCAGCCAAAGGGCGGCGCAGATGCCGTAGAGGACCACCAGAGCCAGGCGGATCGGTTTTTTCTTCATAGAAAAGCCTCCTTAAAACGGGATGCAGTCCTGCTCCAGTTCCTCCTCCCGGGCCCGGAGGTAGTTGCGCAGGGCAAGGGCGAAGTTGATGGGCCAGAGGATGGAATTGATGATGGAGCAGACCGTCACAAAGGACAGCTTCCGGTCCCGGAGCAGATGGCTGACGGCCACCCAGATACAGGTGACCGCCGACAGCCCGTGGGCGACGGTGGCAAAGAGCCAGGTGTCTTTGTTGCTCATAACGAACCCTTTCATACACTTGCTTATACTCTAAGCAGATGCTTAGATGTGCTTTACCGCCAGGGCGCTGGCGGTCTGTTCCCGGTTCTGCATGGCGGCGTCCAGGTCCCGGCGGCAGACCTCGTTAAAGAGGAGGTCCACCAGGAACAGCTGGGCCACCCGGGCGGGGACGGTGCCCAGCTGGAGGGGCCCCTCGTCGCAGACGCACTGGAGCACCACGTCGGCCATCACCGCCCCGGGGGATTTGGGGAAGCGGGTGATGAGGATGACCCGGCACCCCCGCCCCCGGACCACCTGCATCAGGTCCAGGATATCCCGGGTGGAGCCGGAGTAGGAGAAGAAGAGCACCACGTCCTCCTCCCCCAGCAGCGACGCCGTGATGGCCTGGATGTGGGAGCCGGACACGGCGTGGTAGTGGGGCCAGCAGGTGGAAAAGAGGTGGGCCGCCTCCTGGGCCAGGATCATGGACCCCCCCTGGCCCATGCAGTAGACGTTCCGGGCCCGGGCCAGCAGCACCGCCGCCCGGTCCAGCGCCCGGGGGTCCAGCTGCTCCAGGGTCTGGGCCATGGCCAGGGTGTTGGCGTGGAGCAGCTTCTGGCCCATCTGCTGCACGGTGTCCTCCGGGCCGACGGACCCGGCGGATCCCTGGAAGGCGGCGGGGGCTTTGGCGGCGGATTTGGCGATGGCCAGCTTGAAGGCGGTGTACCCCTGGTATTCCAGCCGGCGGCAGAAGCGGGTGATGGTGGCCTCCGCCACCCCGCAGGCCTCGGCCAGTTCCGAGATAGAGAGGAACTGGGCCTGGGGCAGGTGGCCCCCCAGGTAGTCCGCCACCTTCCTTTCGGCGGCGGTCAGCTGGTAATAGGCGGCGCTGATCCGCCCCAGGACATTGGTGTTCTCCATCGCTGGTCCCCCCCTTCCCTCTTCGCGCAGCGCGTTAGATCCTCACTGGGTCAGCATCCCGGCGATCATGGTGTCCACCATGATGAGGCAGCGGGGCAGGTGGAAGGGTCCCTTGAAGGTGGAGCCCTTGGTGGAGGGCATGGTGGGCAGGCCGTCCCGGCGCAGGTAGCCGTACCACTCGCCGTACTCCGGGTCGGAGAAGTGCTGCTTGCAGTATTCCATCGTCTTGACGAACCAATCCAGGTACTTCTGCTCCCCGGTGTCCCGGTAGAGCATCATGGAGGCGATGAGGATCTCGTTGTGGGGCCACCACAGCTTCATGTCGTGCTCGTAGGCCTCCGGGGGCTTGCCCAGGCAGTCGGTGAAGTAGAGCAGGCCGCCGTACTCCTTGTCCCAGCCGGCCTCGATGGCCCAGTCGAAGATCTGGGCGGCCTTCTGCACCAGTTCCTTGTCCCCGGTGTGGCGGGCGTGCTCCAGCAGGAACCAGACCCCCTCGATGTCGTGGCCGGGGTTGACGGTGCGGCCCTCGGTGTAGTAGAGCCGGGGGGTGCCGTCCAGGTCCACGTTCTCCAGGACGCACTTCAGGTCCGGCTTGACATGGTAGCGGAATATCTCCTCCACGCACTGGGCAGCCCGCTGGTCGTAAAGTTCCCCCCGCTCCGGGTCCACCCGGCGCAGGGTGCCGGTGACGTTAAGGATGATCATGGGCACGCCAAAGGAGCGGCCGGTGCGGGTCTCCGGGATGGTCTTGGGCCCCATGCCGGTGGGGTCGGCCATGCCGTGGTTCAGGTCCCAGTACAGGTCATAGGCCCGGCGGGCCCGGGCAAGATGCTCCTCCCCCCCGGCGACGCCGTAATACTCGGCGTTGGCCAGGGCGTAGAAGGCCTCGGAGTAGCAGTAGCGGCGCTGGCGCAGGGGCTTGCCGTCCTCGGTGACGGTAAAGTACATCCGGCCGCCGGCGGCGTGGTTGATGCAGTGGGCTTCCAGGAAATCCAGGCAGCTTTTGGAGGCGTCCAGCCACTCCTGCTTGGGGCCGTAGGTGTGGCAGAGGTAGGCGAACATCCAGCCGCACCGCCCCTGCATCCAAACGCTCTTGTCGGTGGAGTAGACCTCCCCCTTGCGGTCCAGGCAGGTGTAGACCCCCCCATGCTCACGATCCATGCCGTGATCCAGCCAGAAGCGGACGCTTCGTTCCAACTCCTCCCGGACCCAGGCCTGGGCGGCCTGTAGGGTGCTTTTCTGTTCCATCGCGATAAAACTCCTTTCCTGTCAACTAAGGTGTTTTACTTGCACGCCAGGCAGTTTATTTTAATCAGTATACCACGGCAGGAAATTTTTTTCAATTCTAAATTTATTCTGAAAATTTTTCTCAAAAATTTAAATAAAAGTCATGACATCCCCGGAAAAACATGGTACAATATCCCTAAAGTCAGATCGTCTGCGGAAACGCGGGCATTTGCAAGATCATCTCATTTTATGACAGGAAAAGTGCAGGAGGTAAAGAAACATGAAACGAGCTGGCATCGAGGTACCTGTAAAAAACCTTCCCCCGCTGGACCCTGATTTTCTGCCCATCCTCCAGTTCAACCGGGCCTTCCTGGCCACCGCCAAAAAGCCGGTGGACATCGCCGTGGAGCGGGCCAGCGGCCAGATGGCCGTCTGCCACACCTTCATCCACGACACCCCGGAGATGGCCGAGGCCGACCGGTACTATCTCAACCGCCTGGTCAAGACCATCCTTTGGATGAAGGGCGGCTACAAGGTCTACGTGGCGGGGAGCGAGGCCGCCTGCAAGTATCTCCAGGAGGACTTCAGCCTCTCCGGCTGCCAGGACTTCGACTTCGACTACATGGGCAACGTCTTTGAGAACCCCTTCCAGGTGGTGCTCTGCGACAAGGTCCCGGAGGCCAAGGACGACCCCAAGGCCATCGGCCGCCACATGGACGGCTGCCGCATCGGCTTCGACGCCGGCGGCAGCGACCGGAAGGTCTCCGCCGTGGTGGACGGGGAGACGGTCTACTCCGAGGAGGTGGTCTGGTTCCCCAAGGTGAATTCCGACCCGGATTACCACTATGACGGCATCGTCTCCGCCATGAAGTCCGCCGCCGAGCATATGCCCCGGGTGGACGCGGTGGGCATCAGTTCCGCCGGTGTCTACATCGAGAACCGCACCATGAACGCCTCCCTCTTCCTCCAGGTGCCCAAGGACCTGTTCGACGCCAAGGTAAAGGATATCTACATCCGCGCCGTCACCGACACCTTTGGGGACGTCCCCTACGCCGTGGTCAACGACGGCGACGTCTCCGCCCTGGCCGGGG
>CAJUFR010000004.1:1294-63015 GCA_910585525.1 uncultured Angelakisella sp. | reverse complement strand
CAACAACGTCCTGGGCATCGCCATGGGCACCAGCGAGGCGGTGGGCTACGTGGACAGCGAGGGGCGCATCACCGGGTGGCTCAACGAACTGGCCTTTGTGCCGGTGGACGTGGCCCCCGGCGCCATGCAGGACGAGTGGAGCCGTGACATCGGCTGCGGCGTCAAGTATTTCTCCCAGGACGCCGTCATCAAGCTGGCCCCTGCCGCCGGCATCCAACTGGACCCCGCCCTCTCCCCCGCCGAGAAGCTGAAGATCGTCCAGGGCCTGATGGCGGCGGACGACCCCGGCGCCGCCAAGATCTATGAATCCATCGGCGTCTACCTGGGCCACACCCTGGCCTACTACCACGACCTGTACGGCTTCAAGTACGTGCTGCTGCTGGGCCGGGTCATGTCCGGCAAGGGCGGCGACATCCTGCTGGACAACGCCAAGCGGGTGCTGGCCGACGAGTACCCCGAACTGGCCGGCAAGTTCGAGATCACCCTCCCCGACGAGAAGTTCCGCCGCGTTGGCCAGTCCATGGCCGCCGCCTCGCTGCCGGAGATCAAGAAGTAATTAAAAGGAGTGTTGTCAACGATGCTCATCAAAAACGCCGATATTTTTGTTGGCAAGGGCTTTACCCGGGGGGATATCCGCTTTGGGGAGACCATCGAGGCCATCGGTTCCTTTGAGGGGCCGGCGGACCTGGACGGGGAGGGCTGCTACCTGATCCCCGGGCTGGTGGATATCCACACCCACGGGGCCATGGGGGAGGATTTCTCCGACGGCAAGCGGTCGGGGCTGCCCGCCATGGCCAGATACTATGCCGCCCACGGCGTCACCTCCTACCTGGCCACCACCATGACCCTGAAGGAGCCGGTGCTAAAGACCGCCATGGAGGTCATCCGTGACTTCACCCGCCCGGAGGACGGGGCCAAGTGCGCCGGTGTCCACCTGGAGGGCCCCTTCCTGGGCTACAAAAAGCGGGGGGCCCAGGCGGCGGAGAACCTGAACCGCCCCGACCCGGAGATGTTCCGCCGCCTCAACGAGGCCAGCGGCGGCCAGGTGAAGCTGGTCACCGTGGCCTGCGAGGAGGAGGGCGGGATGGAGTTCATCCGCCAGGTCTCCCCGGTCTGCGCCGTCTCCCTGGGCCATTCCTCCGCCGGCTACGACACCGCCATGGAGGGGTTCCAGAACGGGGCCACCCACGCCACCCACCTCTTTAACGGCATGGACCCGCTGCACCACCGCAACCCGGGCATCATCGGGGCGGCCTTCCACGCCGGGGCCACGGTGGAACTCATCTGCGACGGGCTGCACATCCACCCGGAGGTGATCCGCATGGTCCACCGGCTGTACGGCGAGCGGCTGAACCTCATCTCCGATTCGCTGCGCTGCGCCGGGATGCCGGACGGCGACTATGAACTGGGGGGCCAGCCCATCACCGTCAAAAACGGCAAGGCCACCCTCTCCGGCACCGACACCCTGGCGGGGTCCTCTATCTCGGTGCTGGACGCCCTGCGGAACGTGGTGAAGTTCGGTGTGCCCCTGGCCGACGCCGTCTACGCCGCCACCACCGCCCCCGCCCAGGCTGTGCGCCTTACCGACATTGGGGTGCTTGCCCCGGGCAAGCGGGCCGACCTGCTGCTGCTGGACCGGCACCTGAAGCTGAAAGCGGTCTTCATCGACGGCAAACAGCTGCCGGTGTGATCAGTTGACCACCTGTGACATCAAGAAAGGGGAGTTTTTCATCATGAGGATCATCTCTGTCAAGGATTACCAGGAAATGAGCCGGGCCGCCGCCAGTCTTATCGCCGCCCAGGTGCTGGGCAAGCCCGACAGCGTGCTGGGCCTGGCCACCGGCTCCAGCCCCATCGGGGCCTACCAGAAGCTCATCGAGTGGCACAAGGCCGGGGCGCTGGATTTCTCCGCCTGCTCCACCGCCAACCTGGACGAGTACGTCGGCCTGACCAAGGACAACGACCAGAGTTACGCCTACTTTATGCGCCAGAATCTCTTTGACCACATCAACATCCCGGCGGAGCGCCTGAACATCCCCGACGGCACCAACCCCAACGCCGCCGCCGAGTGCGCCCGGTACGACAAGGTCATCGAGGAACTGGGTGGCATCGACCTCCAGCTGCTGGGCATCGGCCGCAACGGCCACATCGGCTTCAACGAGCCCGCCGATGTCTTTGTCCGGGGCACCAACTGCGTCCAGCTTACCGAGAGCACCATCGACGCCAACAAACGGTTCTTCGCCCGGGAGGAGGACGTCCCCCGCCAGGCCTACACCATGGGCATCGGGGCCATCATGCTGGCCCGCAAGGTGGTGATGGTGGCCAGCGGCGAGGACAAGGCCGACGCGATCCGGGCCACCGTCCAGGGGGATATCACCCCCTACGTCCCCGCCTCCATCCTCCAGCTGCACCGGGACTTCGTGCTGGTGGCCGACGAGGCCGCCCTCTCCAAGCTGGATAAATGAACGGCCTTTTCAGCCCCAACAACCTGTTCTTCCGCTCCCTCAGCTGGATGGTGGATATCATCGGCATCAGCTTCCTTTGGCTGCTCCTCAGCCTGCCGGTGATCACCGCCGTCCCCGCCGCCGCGGCCCTGTACCACACCTGCGCCCTCTGTGTCCGCAGGGGGGAGGACGGGGCCTTCGGGCGGTTCCTCCGGTCCTTCCGGCAGAACCTGCGGCAGGGGTGCATCCTTTCGGTGCCGCTGGTGGTGCTGGGGCTGCTGCTCTATCTGGGCCGGGGGGTGATGCTGGCGGCCTCCAACCAGGTGGGCGGGTACGCCACGGCCATGTACGGCATCTACGACGTGCTGCTGCTGATCCCCCTGGGGGTCTGCTGCTGGCTGCCGCCGCTGCTGGGCCGGTTCGAGTTCGGCAGTAAGGAACTTTGCCGGACGGCGCTGTTTTTGACGCTGCGGCATCTGCCCACCACGGTCCTTGTGGTGGCGCTGACCCTGGCGGCGGCGGTGGGGTGCTTGGCCTTCGTGCCGCTGCTGCTGTTGCTGCCGGTGACGGCGGCCATCCTGGTGTCGCTGCCCATGGAACGGGTGTTCCGGCGGTACCAGGGGGGATAACGGGCGTTTTGGTCTATTGCTTTTTCTGTGGGACAGTCTGTCCGCCGGTGGGGCGGGCAGGCTGTTTTTTCTTTTGGTCGATATGCTGAAAAAGGCCCCCGGCAGCGTCTGCATGACTGCCGGGGGTGGTATCTCATAGCCGATGAAAAGCGGCTTTATTGTTTCCCCTTCTCCCGGATGGCCACCCGGCGGATCTTGCCGCTGATGGTCTTGGGCAGTTCCTCCACGTACTCCACGATGCGGGGGTATTTGTAGGGGGCGGTCTGGTGCTTCACATAGTCCTGGAGTTCCTTGGTCAGTTCCGGGGTGGGCTGATAGCCCTTCATCAGCACGATGGTGGCCTTCACCACCGTGCCCCGGATGGGGTCGGGGGCGCCGGTGACGGCGCACTCCAGCACCGCCGGGTGCTCCATCAGCACGCTTTCGATCTCAAAGGGGCCGATGCGGTAGCCGGAGGCCTTGATGACGTCGTCGGTGCGGCCAACATACCAGAAGTAGCCGTCCTCGTCCTGCCACACCGTGTCCCCGGTGTGGTACCAGCCGTCGTGCCACGCCTCCTTGGTCCGCTCCGGGTCCTGGTAGTATTCCATCAGCAGGCCGGGGGTGGGGCCGTCGGCCCGGATGACGATCTCCCCCACCTCGCCGGTGGAGACGGGCACCCCCTCGCTGTCCACCACCTCCACCTGGTAGAGGGGGCTGGGCTTGCCCATGGAGCCGGGCTTTGGGGTGGAGTTCACCAGGTTGGCCAGGGAGAGCACCGTCTCGGTCTGGCCGAAGCCCTCCATCAGCCGCAGGCCGGTGTAGTCCAGGAAGCGGTTGTAGACCTCCGGGTTCAGCGCCTCCCCGGCGGTGGTGGCGTAGGTGAGGCTGGAAAGGTCGTACCCCTCCATCCCCTCCTTGATGAAGAACCGGTAGATGGTGGGGGGGGCGCAGAAGGTGGTGATCCGGTACTGCTGGATCTTTTGCAGCAGGTCCTTGGGGGCGAACTTGGTGTAGTCGTAGACGAACACCCCCGCCCCGCAGAGCCACTGGCCGTACAGCTTGCCCCACACCGCCTTGCCCCAGCCGGTGTCCGCCACCGTCAGGTGCAGCCCGTCGGGGACCACGTTGTGCCAGTGGCGGGCGGTGACGATGTGGGCGATGGCGTAGCTGTGGTCGTGGATCACCATCTTGGGGTAGCCGGTTGTGCCGGAACTGAAGTAAAGGAGCATAGGGTCGCTGGCCTTGTTGGGGATGCGCTCCAGGACCGGGGAGCAGCTTTCCAGCTCCCGGTCGAAGTCCAGCCAGCCCTCCCGGCCGCCGTGGACCAGGAACTTCTGCACCGGGCCGTAGAACTCCGGCTCCCCGTCCTCCACCGCCTGGGAGACCTCCCCGTCGGCGGTGCAGACGATGGCCGACACCCGGGCGGCGTTGACCCGGTAGACCACGTCCTTTTTGGTGAGGAGGTTGGTGGCGGGGATGATCACCGCCCCGATCTTGTGCAGGGCCAGGATGGTGAACCAGAACTGGTAGTGGCGCTTGAGGATGACCATCACCATATCCCCCCGCTTCACCCCGTTCTGGAGAAGCAGGTTGGCGGTCATGTTGCTGTACCGGCTCATGTCGCCGAAGGTGAAGGTCCGCTGGTGGCCCAGGTCGTCGCACCACACCATGGCCCGGCGGTCCGGTTGGTGCCGGGCGATGTAATCGACACAGTCATAGGCGAAGTTGAAGTCCTCCGGCACCACCGGCCGGAATTTGCAGAGGACCCCGTTTTTGTCGAACTCCTCCTGGCAGAACCTCTGGTAGAGGAGGTCCATCCGCTGCTGTTCCATGGCTTACTTCTCCTCCTTCCTGTCGCCCTTGAGGACGATGGCCAGAAATTGGCAGTCCTCCCCGCCCACGGCGATCATCCCGTGGCCGTGGCCGGAATCGTAGTAGACACAGTCCCCGGGGTGGAGGACATGGCTGCCGCCCCCCTCGAACTCCACCCGCAGCGAGCCGCTGAGGATGTAGTCGAACTCCTGGCCGGCGTGGTGGGAAAGGTGGATGGGGGCGTTCTGCTCCTCCTCCGAATAGGGGGCCACCACCAGCATGGGCTCGCACTCCCGGCCCCGGAACAGGTAGCCCATGTGGTCGTAGGTGAAGCCCTTCCGGCGCTTGATGGGCAGCCCCCGGCCCTTGCGGATGATGCTGTAGAAGGACAGCTTGGGGGTCTCCCCAGTGATGAGTTCCACCGTGTCCACCCCCAGGGTCTCGGCGCACTTCACCAGGAAGGAGTAGGAAAAGTCGTCGTTCCCCTCCTCCAGCCGGGCGTACTCCGCCGGGTCCACCATACAGGCGGCGGCCATCTCCTCCACCGTGATGCCCAATATCTCCCGCAGGCAGCGGATGCGCTCGGCGATCTCAAACAATCTGACTTCCATCTTGACGAATACCTCCTTTTTGCTTCCCGTCCCCGGGGCGGAAAAAAAGACCCGCCCCATACACCATGGGACGGGCCTGACGGCTCGTGGTACCACCCAACTTGCGCGGCAAACGCCACGCCACTTTGCAGGGATCAAACAATCCCGGGCCGATAACGGGGCCAAACGGGGATGCCCTACTGACTGTCCCGAAAGGACAGCGTTCCGGTCCCGGCTCCAAGGTGATACAGCAGCGCCCCGGCCCGTATGCTCGCACCACCCGCATACTCTCTGTAGGGTCGTCCCTGGCCTGCCATGTCCTTTTCAACGCTTTGTGTGGGGATATGAATTTTTTAACAGTATAAAGGATGAAAACGATTTTGTCAAGAGCCAACTTGCCTTATCCCGCCGGTTTTGGTATGATAGGGAAAAAGCGGCTCCACGCCAGGGCAGCCGGCCCCCTGGAAGGAGACCGGCTGCCCCGATGATGGCGACGGGTATACGGCGGCAGGCTGTTCATGGGCCCGGAGCCACCTTCCGCCCCCGCCGCCTAGCCTTTTCGGCCCCGCCACGGGGCCTCCGGCCGCATTCACATCCTATGCCATCCCCGCCGGGATGGTGAAACGAGAGGTGCTGTCATGTTCCAAAAACTGGAGACCCCCGGCCAGGCGGCCGCCCTCTTTGAGGGGTGGGAGGAGACGATGATCTGGTCCTGTCTTTCCGGGACCATGGGGGAGATCTACGGCGGCGGGACCTCCGCCGTGGCGGTGCTGGGGGACTTTGCCTTCTTCGCCGGGGAGCCCAGCGGGGAACTGGCGCGCCTGGGGGCGGGGCGCTGCCACATCCTGGTGCCCCAAAACGACGGCTGGGCCGGCTGCATCCGGCAAAGCTGCGGGGAAAAGGTCCGTCCCTCCACCCGGTACGCCATCAAAAAGGAGCCCGGCGTCTTTGACCGGGCCTGGCTGGAGAGGGCCGCCCTGCCGCCCCCGGGGCACCGGCTCCAGGCCATAGATGAAGGATGGTTCTACCGCTGCCGCAGGGAGGGCTGGTCGGAGGACATGACCGCCCAGTACCGGGACTGGGAACAGTTTTCCCGGCAGGGCCTGGGGGTGCTGGTGCTGCGGGGGGAGGAACTGGTGGCGGGGGCCTCCTCCTACTCCGGCTGGCCCGGGGGCATCGAGGTGGAGATCGACACCCGCCCCGACTGCCGCCGCCAGGGCCTTGCCACCGCCGCCGGGGCCGGGCTGATCCTGGCCTGCCTGGACCGTGGCTGGTACCCCAGCTGGGACGCCCAAAACAAGGAATCCCTGGGCCTGGCGGAGAAGCTGGGGTATCATTTTAGCCATGAGTATCTGGTGTACCTGGTGGAGGAGTGACGGAAAGGAGGTCCGCTTGAAACCAAGCGGGGATATGAAGATGAAAAACCGGCATCTACTGGCAAGGTCGTTTGTCATTTTCCTTGGCATCACGGTTTTGATATCCTGCTCCGGCGGCGCGGGAGACAGCCGGGACGGGGGCGTCGTTTCCATCCCGGAGGCCGGGCCCGCAAAGGCCGCCTCCTGTTCCGATTTTCCATCCTTCCGGTATTTTTATTCCAGGCAAAAAAGAGAAGGTCTTTCCGGCTGGGAGATCGCCTATCTTCTTTCTTTGGGGCATGCCCCGGATGACCTTGCCGGAATGTCCTTTGAGCGGAAGCGGTCGCTCTTACTGCCGGGTATCACCGGGATATCGGAGGAAAACGGCAGCTTCTGCCAACTGCCGGAGGAGGAGCAGAAAGCCCTTGAGGAAAAGGGGATCACGGCCAGCGACTACCAAGGGCTGCTGGCCATTGGGTTCCAAAATATCCAGTGGTTTTCCCAGGAAAAACTGGATATCCTTCTGCCCCTGGACACCCTGCGGGAACGGCTGGAGCCGGACACCGCCCAGGACAGTGCTTTCTTTGAGGGGTATCCCCAGTTATTGGAAAACAGGCTGGCCATGGAGGAGTTTGAGGACATCAAACGCCATGCGGAACAAAAGGGGCTGTCACAAGAGGATATCCAGTATTTGCGCCATCAGAGCATCCCATACGATATGATCGTGACGCTGCCGGAAACAGAACTGCAAAACCTCCTGTGGGGCCTCCCCCAAAACGCCACCCGAGAGGAGCAGTTGGCCTGTCTGGGCTACACTTCCCAGGAAATGGACGGGCTTTCTGCTGCCGAAGAGGAGTATATTTTCCCCTTTGAGGACCTTCGCCAAAGGCTGGCGGACGACGGCTTTGACCGGGACACGATAAACGCCATACAAGTCGATTCCAAGGGAAAGATCAAGTGCAAGACCATCATACAGATCATTCAAAATGCAGAGGGATAAAACAGCAGCCCCCCGCTCAAATCGAGCGGGGGGCTACATGCTGCCCAAGTCTCCAGGCACGATCTAACGCCTGCCGAAGGGTAAGGCCGAAGGCCGTGCAGGGCATGACGGTGGCGGCACGCCGCTACGCCGCTATTTCTTGCGGACCTTGATGTTGGGCCAGTCGTAGATGCCCACGGGGGTCATGTCGAAGCCCTCCACCTGGGCGGAAAGGACCACGGTCTCGTTGCGGCAGTTGAGGTAGCAGCCTACCGGGTCCTCCAGGTAGAGGATCTCGGCGGCACGCTGGTAGGCCTTCTCCCGGGCCTCCCTGTCGGTGGTGGCGGCGGCGCCGTTGAGCAGCTGGTCCACCTCCGCGTTGGAGTAGAAGCCGTAGTTGTTGCTGTTCTTGCCGTCCTCGGAGGTGGCAAAGCGGCGCTTGAGGCCCTCGTCACCGTCCAGGGTGATGTAGCCGGCCCCCATCAGGAACATCCCCCAGTCGGGGAACTCCTCCGGGGTCAGGCCGTTCCAGGCGGCGGAGAAGGTGGCACGGTCCACCGTGACGATGTTGGCCTTGATGCCCACCTCCGCCAGCTGGGCGGCAGCGATCTCACCGGCCTGGACGCCCTTGGTGTAAACGTCGGTGCACATCAGGTTCATCTCGAACCCGTCGGGGTAACCGGCCTCGGCCAGCAGCTGGCGGGCCTTCTCCTGGTCCTGCTTGATGACCCCCAGGTTGATGTAGCCGAAGGCGGCGGCGGGGGCCACGCTGTCACGGGGCTTCTCCCCCATGGCGCCGTAAAGGGTCTCTACCAGGCTCTCCCGGTCCAGGGCGTAGCTGATGGCCTGGCGGATCTTGGTGTCCTTGACGATGGGGTGGGAGCAGTTGAACTGGAACAGATGGCAGCCGGGGCCGGGGATGGAAAAGACGTTGATGGTGGGGTCATCCTTGAGGCGGAGCACTTCCTCGGCGGTGATGCCCTGGGCGGCGTACACCTGGTGGCTCTCGATGGCGATGGACCGGGCGGCGGCCTCGGGAACGATCTGGATGACGATATTCTCGGTGGCGGCGGGGCCCCCGAAGTAGTCATCGTGGCGGACCAGGTGCATGTCCTCGTCCTTGTTCCACTCCACCAGCTTGAAGGGGCCGGTGCCGTCCACGCTGGCCACATCCTTGCCCAGGTCCTTGCCGTACTTGTCGATGTAGTCCTTGTTCAGCAGGGTGTTGGCCCGCAGGGTCAGGGAAGCCTCCATGGGGCCGGCGGGCTCCAGGGTCACCAGCTGGATGGTGTAGTCGTCCACGATCTCGCAGTGGTCGATGAAGCCCATGGTCTGGGTGTACCGCACCGGGTCGTCCTTGTTCAGCAGGCGGTCATAGGTGGCCTTGACGTCGGCGGCGGTGAGTTCCTTGCCGCTGTGGAACTTGACCCCCTTCTTCAGGTGGAAGGTCCAGGTGAGTTCGTCCTCCGAGACCTCCCAGCTTTCCGCCACATCCCCCACGATGTTGCCATCCAGGTCCCGCTTGATGAGGTAGGAATACACCTGGGGCAGCACCAGGTCGTTGGAGACATTCATCTGGCCGTCCATGATCTCCTGGTCGTTGTTGACGGCGATGGTAAAGGTATCCTGATAGCCGGCCTCTGTGCCGGCACCGCCCCCGCTGGAGCCGGAAGCGGCGGGGGAGGAGGGGTCACCGGAACCGCCGCAGGCGGTCACAGACAGCAGCATGACTGCGGCAAGCGCAGCCGCGATGAAACGTTTCATACACAAATACCTCCTTTTTCTCCGCATGCGGGGGGATGGGTGGTGGCCGGAATGTCTCCCCGCGGATTTGCTTTATTATACTACAACACAGAATTGTATGCAATAGTGTATCCCAAATGCCCGTTGCTTTCTGCTTTATCACCTAAAAGCGCGAAAAAGCCAGGGGGATTTTTGTAGAATATGGGGAGGGTGGGAGGACGGGGACGGGCCTGGGATTTACAGGTGTCGGGGGTGGTAGAGGGGCATTGTTTTTGTGGGAGCATAGAAAAAGGCCGCATGCAGGCGGCCTCGATGATGTTATCGGATGCTCCCGGCGGGCTGAAAAAACTTCTCCACGAACCCCTCCCCCGGCTCCTCCACCTTGGCGATGCCGTCGCAGATGTCCCCGAAGGCCCGGGCCGGGACCTCGCTCCCCTCCCCGCCCCCTTCGGCGAACACCACGATGGCGTACTTGGGCTCCTGGGCCGGGTAAAACCCCGCGAACCACCCGTGGAGCACCTCCTCCTCCCCCTGGAACACCCCGGTCTGGGCAGTGGCGGTCTTGCCGCCGGCGCCGCCATTGTCGGGGCGGGCGTTGGCGCCGCTCCCCTCCTCCACCACCCCGATGAGCATCCGGCGCAGGGTAGCGGCGGTGCCGGGGCTGATGACCTGGCGGCTGGGCTCCGGTTCCCCGTCCCGGACCACCTGGCCGCCGTCCCGGGTGACGCCCAGGTAGACGGTGGGGGTCACCCAGCGGCCCCCGTTGGCGATGATGGACACCATCCGGGCCAGCTGCACCGGGGTGGCGGTAAAGGCCCCTTGTCCAAAGGAGAAGTTGGCCAACGCTCCCCCCTCCAGCTGGCCGACGGAGGGGAGTTCCCCCGCCGCCCCGGTCACCCCTTCACATAGGGGGGTGGGACTGCCGAAGCCCATGGCCCAGGCCATGTTGTACAATTCCTGTCCCCCCAGCCGCATCCCCAGGTTGATGAAGTAGGGGTTGCAGGAATGCTCCAGCGCCCCGGCCATGTCCAGGGGGCCGTGGCCGTAGCGGTTGTGACAGTGGAACTTCTGCTCCCCCAGCTGGTAGCTGCCGCCGCACTCGTAGGTGTAGCCGGTGGACCAGCCCTTCTCCAGGGCGGCGGCGGCCACACAGAGTTTAAAGGTAGAACCCACGTCGTAGGCCCCCAGGGCCCGGTCAAAGAAGGGGCTGTCCGGGTCCTGCAAAAAGTCGGCGATGCGGGTAAGGTCGTAGGCCGGGCGGCTCACCATGGCCATGATCTCCCCGGTGTCCACCTCCATCACCACCGCCGCCCCCTTCTCCACCTGGTCCATGGCGGCCTCGGTCTGCTGCTGGATGCCCCGGTCCAGGGTGAGCACCACCCCGCCCCGGGGGGCGGCACGCTGGTCCACCACCTCGGTGGCCTCCCCGGCCACGGCGCTGCGGTTGGCGTCCACAAAGTACCGGGCGTAGACGCTGCCCCCCATCTCCCGCAGCAGCTGATCGTACCCCTTTTCGATGCCGGTGACCCCGTGGCCGCTCTCGTCCACATAGCCCAGCAGGTGCACCGCCAGCTGCTCCCCGCTGTACCGCACCGGCAGCTGGAAGGCCACCACCCCCTCCCGGGTGGAGGGGGGCAGCCAGCCGGGGCTGCGCACCACCATGGGCCGCCCCTGGCGCAGCACCTCCAGGGCGGCGGAGAACTCCTCCGGCTCCAGGCTCTCCCGCAGCGCCTCCATCCCCTCCGGCGTGGGGGTGACCGCCAGGGAGGTGACGCTGGCCCGGTTCACCAGCGGCTTGCCGTTGCGGTCGTAGATGCCCCCCCGGCTGGTCCCCAACTCCAGCAGGGAACTGCTCTGCCGGGCCGCCGCCTGGGCCAGGCTGTCCCCCTGCCCCAGCACCGAGAGACGCACCATCAGGACGGTGAAGCAGAACAGCAGCAGCACATGGAGCCAAACCACCCTTTTTTCCATCCTCCCATCCCCCCTTTCCTTTTGGTATACCCTAGTATGGCTTGGGGGACTGGAAATATCCGACGGGAAAGAAGGAAGAATATCCGGCATCACGCCGGCAAAAATTTTGCGCTTTTCCCCCAAAGGGTGTTGACTTCCGGGGAAAAGCAGGCTATAATATCAGCCAAGCAAACAAAATCAAAGGCTGTGAAGGGAAGAGTAAGCCGCATCCAGATCCCGCCAGAGAGTCCCGGTAGCTGAAAAGGGACGGAGAAGGACCGGCCGAAGATGGTCCCGGAGCCGCGCACCGACGGCAGCGCGTCCCCCATCTGGACACCGCTGACCCAGGCTGCGACGGGGTTCGCCCGTTAAAGCGATAGGGTATCCCATTCGTACCCGAAGAGGCGCCCTGCTGCGAGGCAGGCGTGAAGTAAGGTGGTAACACGCAGGCTCGGCCTTCGTCCTTACGCCATCCCCCCAGGGGAGCGGCAGGACGGGCCTTTTTCTTTTGCCATCCCATATCACCCCACAGGAGGACACACAGCGGCATGATCGAAATATCCCATCTCACCAAGGAATTCGATAACCCGGACAAAAGCAAGCTGGGGGTCCTGCGGGACGTCTCGCTGACGGTAGAGGCCGGGGACATCTACGGCATCATCGGCATGAGCGGCGCGGGAAAATCCACCATGCTGCGGCTCATCGGCCTGCTGGACACCCCCACCTCCGGCACCATCACGGTGGAGGGAAGGAACCTTGGCTCCCTCGCCGGCAAGGAGAAGATCGACTACTACAAGATGGTGGGCACCGTGTTCCAGGGCTATAACCTGCTGATGCAAAAGACAGTGGCGCAAAACGTCATCTTCCCCCTCACCCTGTCCCGGGGGTACGACAAGGCCGCCGCCAGGAAGCGGGTGGCGGAGTTGCTGGAACTCACCGGCCTTACCGAGAAGGCGGATGTCTACCCCAGCCAGCTTTCCGGCGGGCAGAAGCAGCGGGTGGCCATCGCCCGTGCCCTGGCCACCAACCCCAAACTCATCCTCTGCGACGAACCCACCTCCGCCCTGGACCGGCTCACCACCGATTCCATTTTGGGGCTGCTCTCCGACATCAACCGGCAGCTGGGGGTCACCATCATCATCATCACCCACGAGATCACGGTGGTGCGGAAGATCTGCAACAAGGTGGCGGTGCTGGAGGGCGGCGTCCTGGTGGACAACGGCCTTATCGGCGAGGTGCTGGACAGCGACATGCACCCCATCACCCGCAGCCTGTTCTTTGGAAAGGGGGAGGTATAAGATGGCGGGATTTGTCGCCGAATACGGCGCCATCATCCTCAAGGCCGTGGGGGAGACCCTGGTGATGGTGGTCCTTTCCACCGGCTTCGGGTACCTGCTGGGCATCCCCCTGGGGGTGGTGGCCTACATCACCGACCACGGCTCCATCAGCGAGAACCGGGTGGTGAACACGGTGGTGGGCTGGGTCATCAACATCGTCCGCTCCATCCCCTTTATCATCCTCATCCTCTTCCTTATCCCCTACACCCGTTTTGTCATGGGCACCGCCTCCGGCACCCGGGGGGTCATCTTCCCCCTGGTCATCGGCTCCACCCCCTTCATCGCCCGGATGGTGGAAAGTTCCTTCAACGAACTGGACAGCGGCGTCATCGAAAGCGCCAAAGCCATGGGGGCCACCAACCTCCAGATCATCTGGAAGGTGCTGCTCCCCGAATCCTTCCCCTCCCTGCTGCGGGGGATGGCCATCGCCACCATCACCATCATCGGCTACATCGCCATGGCGGGGATGGTGGGGGGCGGCGGACTGGGGGCGGTGGCCATCAACTACGGCTACTACCGGTACGAGCGCCCGGTGATGAACGCCACCATCATCCTCACCATCCTGCTGGTGCAGCTGATCCAGGTCCTCTTTAACCTTATCGTCCGCCGGGTGGACAAGAACCGGTGACGGCTTTTTGACCCTCTTCCCCGCCTCCTGTCACATATGAGGCGGGAAAGGTCCAAGGCAGCTTCCTCCTACCTCCTTTGCCGGCCCGGGCCCCCCGGCCCAGACCGGCGGGAAGCTGCCTTGGACGGGGGCCCCAGGGACACCGCGGTACCTGGGACCTTCGGGAAAGACATGACCATCTGGAATACACCGTTCTTTAGGAGGAATGTTATCATGAAGAAATTACTGGCCTTTGCCTTTGCCCTGGTCCTTGTACTCAGCGCCGCCGGCTGCGGCGGCGGCACCACCCCCAGCGGCAGCCCTTCCACCCCCGCCCCCAGCGGCAGCACCCCCTCCGGCGACGCCCCCAAGGAGTTGACGGTGCTGAAGGTGGCGGCCTCCCCCGCCCCCCACGCCGAGATATTGAACTCGGTGAAGGACGCCATGGCCGCCGAAGGGTTCGACCTCCAGATCACCGAGTACACCGACTACATCATGCCCAACAACGCCGTCTTTAACAACGAGATGGACGCCAACTACTTCCAGCATCAGCCCTACCTCACCGACTTCAACGAGAAGAACAGCACCGACCTGGTCTCCGCCGTGGCGGTGCACTTTGAGCCCCTGGGCATCTATCCCGGCAAGGTGAAGGACCTGGCCTCCCTGGCGGACGGCGCCACCATCGTGGTCCCCAACGACCCCACCAACGAGGCCCGGGCGCTGAACCTGCTGGCCGCCCAGGGCATCATCAAACTCACCGACGGGGTGGGCCTGGCGGCCACCGTCAAGGATATCACCGACAACCCCAAGAACGTCAAGATCACCGAGGTGGAGGCCGCCCAGGTCCCCATGGCGCTGCCCGACTATGACTTCGGGGTCATCAACGGCAACTACGCCGTTGCGGCGGGGCTCTCCGGCTCCATCCTGGTGTCCGAGGACCCCAACTCCGAGGCTGCCCAGACCTTTGCCAACATCGTGGCGGTGAAGCCCGGCCGGGAGACCGAGCCCGCCATCCAGGCCCTGGTGAAGGCGCTGACCAGCGAGGAGACCCGGAAGTTCATCACCGACAAGTACGGCGTCGCGGTGGTGCCGGTGTTTTAAGAACCAGAATTCATAACCGGATGATGCAGGCAGGGCGAGGGATTTTTCCGCCCTGCAAGGCAAAAATCCGCAGACAATACTTTGTGTATTCGGCGTAGCCGACGTGCCCGTAAGGGCTCAAGGATTTTTAACGCAGCAGGACGGAAAAAGACCCGGCCTGACAGCATCAGACGGTTGTGAATACTGGTTCACCGAACGCTTCCTTCTCTCCCCCTCCCCGCCCCCTTCAGGGGGAGTTCGGCCGCCCCGGTCCCCGCCGGGGCGGTATTTTTTTGCCAGACCAAAGCGCCCCTCCAATCCCGGAGGGGCGCTTTGCCGCTATCCTTTATAAGTAGAGGTTCATCATCACCCCGTCCTCGTACCGGTCACCGGCACGGAAGAACCTGGGGTAACAGCCGATCTGCTGGAAGCCGTACCGGCGGCAGAGACTGGCGGCAGCCAGGTCGCTAGCCGAGATGGTGACACTGAGCACCTGGATCCGGCCCCCCTGCCGGGCGTCCCGGATGAGGTGCTCCAGCAGTTCCTTGCCGATGCCCTGCTTGCTGTACTGCCGCAGCACCGCCAGGCCGATCTCCGCCGTGTGGGCGATGGGGGGGCGGTGCCCCGCCCGCAGGTCGGCGGCGCCGATGATCCGGCCCTCCAGTTCCGCCACGATGAGACGGTCGCTGCCACGGGTGCAGCTTTGGATGATCTCCTCCCCGCTGCGGGAGCCGCCACCCACCGCCTGGGCCCCGTAGGAAAGGAAGCTGTTCTCCCCGCCCACCGTGTTCAGGTAGGTGAGGAGGGCCACGGCGTCCGACGCCACGGCGGGGCGGATCACCGGCTTGGGGGCGGGGCGGGCGGCCCGGTAGGCTTCCTCCGACGCCTTGCGCAGGTGGTTGCGGATGATCTTGCCGGAGGTGGTCTTTTCCAGGTGGTCCACATACTCCACCACCCGGGGGTACTTGTAGGGGGCGGTCATCCGCTTGACGTAGTCCTGTATCTCCCGGGTCAGCTTGTCGGAGGGCTGGTACCCCGGCTCCAGGACGATGGTGGCCTTCACCACCTGGCCCCGCATGGGGTCCGGCGCCCCGGTGATGGCGCACTCGTGGACCGCCGGGTGGGTCAGCAGCACCGATTCGATCTCAAAGGGGCCGATGCGGTAGGCGGAGCATTTGATGATGTCATCGTTGCGGCCGATGAACCAGTAGTAGCCGTCCTCGTCCATCCACATCATATCCCCGGTGTGGTAGACGTGGCGCTCGTCCTCCGCCGGGACCATGCTGTCCCCCACCCAATAGCCCCGGAGCAGCCCCTGGGGGTAAAATTTGTCCAAATTCCGCACCACCAGTTCCCCCTCGTCGCCGGGGGCCACCGGCTGGCCATCCTCCCCGATGAGGGCGATATCGTAGAGGGGACTGGGCTTGCCCATGGAGCCGGGGCGGGGCTGGAACCAGCCGAAGTTGGCCACCAGGACGCTGCCCTCCGACTGGCCGTAGCCCTCGTGGATGGTGAGGCCGGTGATCTCCTGGAACTCCCGGGTGATCTCCGGGGAGAGGGGCTCCCCGGCGGTGCAGCAGTGGATCACCGAGGCGAAGTCCTCCGCCGTCAGCCCCTCCCGCATCATGAAGCGGTAGACGGTGCCGGGGACGCAGAGGGTGGTGGGCTTTTTCTCCCGGATGACCTGGATCATCCGCCGGGGGTCGAACCGGTCGGCCACCTCGTACCCCAGGATGGCGGAGCCGCCGGTCCACTGGCCGTAGATGCAGCCCCAGCCGAACTTGGCCCAGCCGGAATCCACCCCGGTGAGGTGGAGGCCGTTGTCCTGCACCTGCTGCCAATAGCAGGCGGTGACGATATGCCCCAGGGGGTAGGCGTAGTCGTGACAGACCATCTTCGGCATGCCGGAGGTGCCGGAGGTGAAGTAGATGAGCATCATATCCCGGGCGGTGATGGAGGGGTCGGCCACAAAGTCCGCCGGGCCCTCCCGGAGGGCGGCGGAGTAATCCAGCCAGCCGGGGCGGGAGCCGTTCACCAGCGCCTTGCCCAGCAGCTTGCAGCCGGACTTTTCCAGCCCCGCCTCGGTCTGCTCCACGATCCAATCGTCCTGGAGGGCGATCAGGAACCGCACCTCCGCCGCCTGGACCCGGTAGGCGATGTCCTTGGCGGTAAGCTGGTAGGAGGCGGGGATGACCACCGCCCCGATGCGGTGGAGGGCCACCGCCGTCACCCAATACTCCCACCGGCGCTTGAGGAGACACATCACCCGGTCCCCCTTCTTTACCCCCTGCTTCATGAGCCAGGAGGCGGCCCGGCGGGACAGGAGGGAGATATCCCTGAAGGTGAAGCGGAGGCTTTGGCCGTGATCGTCGCACCACTCCAGGGCACGCTTGTCCGGCTGTTCCGCCGCCCAGGCGTCCACCACGTGGGTGGCGAAGTTAAAGTCCGCCGGGCACTCCAGGCGGTAATTTTTTTTGAAGTCCTCGTAGGAATCGAACCGGGTCCGGGGGAGAAATCTTTCCAGCATCGCTGTACGCTCCTTTTCTGTCCGGGCGCGAAAAAAGCGCCCTGTATCGTCACAACAGGACGCTTCCGTAAAAAACGGTCACGCGGTACCACCTGAATTCGCGCGGGCCAGCCGCGCGCGCTCTGCCGGGGCGGGGGAGGCAACTCCCCGAACCCGTTTCCCGGTAACGTGGGGAAGGCACGTCGGAGCCTACTGCGGGGGCAGCCCCGGTTCGGTCCGCGACTCCAAGGTTACTTCCCCCGGCACCAAGGACGGCGCTCCCAGCCCCCGCCGCTCTCTGTGCCCCGGCCCTCCGGGGTACTGGTCCTTTTCATAGTCTTTGGGTGATGTTTTGAATTTTTATTATGATAGCATAGGGGGGCGGGGGTTGTCAATAGGTCTCCCGCACCAACCCCGCCACGAACGCCAGCCCAAAGCAGGCCAGCGGCAGGCGGAAGCCGCTGGCTGCCAGCCGCCAGCCGCACATCCCCGCCCCCGCCAGGCAGAATATTTTCATCAGTACAGCGTGGACCCTGGCCCCCTTCTCCCAGCCCAGCAGCAGCGCCAGGCCGTCCTCCAGGGCCTGGGCACCGTCCAGGCCGGGGATGGGCAGCAGGTTCAGCACCCCCAGCGCCGTGTTCACCGCCGAAAACCGCAGCGCCGCCATGCCGCCCCCGGGTACCCGAAGGAGCAGGACAGCGGCCAGCAGGTTGGCGGCGCAGCCCGACAGGTTTAATAGCAGGCTCTGGCCGGGGGTAGGGCGGCAGCCCGGAGCCAGGGAGAGGATAAGCCCCAGGGGGGAGAGCCGCAGTTCCCCCACCGGCAGCCGGGCCAGCGCCAGATAGAGAAGGTGCCCCCCCTCGTGGAGGGCGATGGCCCAGAAGAAGAGCCCGGCGGTGCCGGAGCGGTCGGCGGCGAGGAGCAGCACCGCCCCGCAAAAAAACCAGAAGCTGAGGGTGATCTCTACCCCCCGGAGACGGAAATTCACAGCCGGAAGAGGTGCAGGGGCTGGACCAGGTCACCCTTCACCCGGGCCTCGAAGTGGAGGTGGGGCCCGGTGACCATCCCGGTGCTGCCCACCTCGGCGATGCGGGCCCCCGCCCGGAGCCGCTGCCCCTCCTCCGCCAATATCCTGCTACAATGGCAGTACCGGGTGGTCAGGCCGCCGCCGTGGTCCAGGGTGATATAGTTGCCGTAGATCTCCGACTGTCCCACCTCCGCCACACTGCCAGGATAGACGGCGTAGATATCCGCCCCCTCCGGGGCGGCGATATCCAGGCCGGTGTGGTAGTCCCCCGCCCCGGTGACCGGGTGCTGGCGCAGCCCGAAGGGGGAGGTGAGGGGGCCGCTCACCGGGGCCTTTGCGGCGGCGGTGACCAGCAGCTGGCCCTCGTACAGGTCAGTGGGGATATAGGGGCTCTCTCCCCCCATGCCCCCCTGGGTCTGGGTCTCCCCCTTCCCCACCACCTGGCCCATCACCGACCGCTCCAGTTCCCGAAGAAGGTCCTCCCAGGCCAGGGGCTTGCCGAAGGCGCCCACCTCCACCGCCTCCTCCCCGGCCTGGCCCATGACGCTGCGGAAGTACCGCCCCACCTCCTGGTACCGCTCCCCGTCCAGGAACTGGAGGGTGAACACCGCCGCCAGCGCCACCAGGCAAAGGCAGCTTTGCAGGGCGGTGAAGGCGGTGACCGTCTCCAGGAAGGTGAGGGGCCGCTCCTCCTCCCTCCCCCGCCGGACCGGGGGGCGCCCCCTTCCCCGGTGTACCGTCATGCTCCGCAGCCGCTGGCTCCGCATCTTCCCCACCCCTTTCCCTCTCATATATATTCAAAGCGGGACAAGAAATACCCGGCCCGCCAGATCATCTTACTGGCAGGCCGGGTATCGTCACGCCGCCGGAGGGGGAGCCTCCGGGGCCTGTTCATCATCCGAGGGGGTAGAACTGGTCTCCCCGTTGGAAGGCGGGGCGGGGTCGGGGGTCTCCGGCTGGTCCGGGGGTTCGGGCTGCTCCGGGGGCTCCGGCGGGTCGGGGGGCGGGGCGGTCACGGTCACTTTGCATTCCGCCTTTTTGCTCCCGTCCTTTGTGGTGACGGTGATGGTGGCGGTGCCCTCCTTGACGGCGGTGACCTCCCCCTTGTCGTTTACCGTGGCCACATCCTTGTTGCTGCTGCTCCAGGTCACCGCTTGGTCGGTGGCGTTGTCCGGGGCCACGGTGGCGGTGAGGGTCTCGCTTTCGCCTGCCTCCAGTTCAAGCTGGGTCTGATCCAGGGTGACACCGGTGACCGGCACCTTGGCGGCGGTGACTGTCACCTTGCAGGCGGCGGTCTTGTTCCCGTCCTTGGTGGTGACGGTGATGGTGGCAGCGCCCTCCTTGACGGCGGTGACTTTGCCGTTTTTGTCCACGGTGGCGATGTTCTTGTCGCTGGTGGTCCAGGTCACCGCCTTGTCGGTGGCGTTGTCCGGGGCCACGGTGGCGGTGAGGGTGCCGGTCTCGCCCGCTCTCAACTCAAGCTCGTTCTGGTCCAGGGCAACACCGGTGACCGGCACCTTGGCGGCGGTGACTGTCACCTTGCAGGTGGCGGTCTTGTTCCCGTCCTTGGTGGTGACGGTGATGGTGGCGGTACCCTCCTTGAGGGCGGTGACCTTGCCCTTGCCGTCCACCTTGGCGATGCCCTGGTCGCTGGACTTCCAGGCCAGTTCCTTGTTGGTGGCGTTGTCCGGGGCCACGGTGGCGGTGAGGGTCTCGCTCTCCCCTGCCGCCAGGGTCAGTTCGGTCTGGTCCAGGGTGACGCCGGTGACCGGCACCTTGGCGGCGGTGACTGTCACCTTGCAGTAGGCTTCCTTCTCCCCGTCCTTGGTGGTGACGGTGATGGTGGTGGTGCCCTGGCCCACGGCGGTGACCTTGCCCTTCTGGTCCACGGTGGCGACGCTCTCCTTGCCGCTCTTCCAGGTCACCGTCTTGTCGGTGGCGTTGTCCGGGGCCACGGTGGCAACAAGGGTCTTGGTGGCGCCTACCGCCAGGGTCAGTTCCTCCCGGTCCAGGGTGACGCCGGTGACCGGTACCTTGGCGGCGGTGACTGTCACCTTGCACTCCGCCTTTTTCTCCCCGTCCTCGGTGGTGACGGTGATAGTGGCGGCGCCCTCCTTGACGGCGGTGACCTTGCCGTCGCCGTCCACGGTGGCGATCTTCTTGTCGCTGGTGGTCCACTTCACCGCCTTGTTGCCGGCGTTGTCCGGGGCCACGGTGGCGGTGAGGGTCTCGGTGGCGCCCACCGCCAGGGTCAGTTCGGTCTTATCCAGGGTGACGCCGGTGACCGGCGCCTGGGACACCGCCCCCACCGACTGGCTGCCGTGGCCGTCGAAATCCCGGGAGCGGATGGAGGAGAAGTAGTTGGAGATGGCCTTGGCCAGGTTCTCCGCGATCCGCTGCTGGGTGCTGGAGTCCAGCATCTGATTGTACTCGCTGTTGTTGCTCATGAAGCCCACCTCCGCCAGGGTGGAGGTGTAGTGGCTGGTGCGGGTGACGTAGTACAGCCCGTACTTGCTGCCCCGGTTGGCGTTGCCCATGGCGGAGTAGAGGGCGCTGTTGACGTAGTCGGTAAAGGGCTCCGAGAAGGAGTAGAAGTAGTAGGCCTCGTTCCCCTTGGCGGTGGTGCTGGCGGCCGAATTACAGTGGATGCTGAGGAACAGCTGGGCATTGTGCTTTTCCGCCAGGGAGTTGCGGGTGGCCAACTCCACCTTGGAGGAGCCGGTGGTGTCGATGAGGTAGACATTGGACCCGTAGGAGTTCTTCAGCACGTTGTAAAGGCGCTTGGCGATCTGCTGGTTGATGACCTTTTCCGGGTAGGCGGCCAGGTTGCCCGCCGCGCCGTTGTCCGGGCCGCTGTGGCCGGGGTCGATGACGATGCGGGCCCCGCTCATATCCGGGACGTTGTTGAACCGCAGGGTGAGGGTATTGCCGTTGTAGCTGGCCTTGTACCCCACCATCCCGTCCTGCTCCCGGAACTTCAGGGTCAGCTTGGTGCCGTTCCAGGTGGCGGAGGAGAAGAGGGGGTTCTTGGTCAGCTTGGACAGGTCGCCGCACACCGTCTTGGTGTAGGCGAAGTCAAAACTCATGCCGCCGGAGGAGTAGGAGGCGTCGTAGGTCACCGGCTGGGTCATGGTGAGGATGACGTCGGTATAGCTGCTGCTGCTGGTGACGGTCATCCCCTGGATGACGTTGTCCCCCGCCTCCTTGCCGGTGGAACTGATATCCTTGGAGTAGACCCGCAGCCCCGATTCCAGCAGGTAATAGCGGTAGGTGTTGCTGCCGTCCCGGTAGATGATCTCGTCCCCCATGGTGTAATCCAGGGCACCGGCGGGGAGGGGGAAGCAGTAGGGGCTGGAGATATCGTTCATGGTGTCGGTGGGGAAGGTCTCGGCCTGGGCGGCCTTGACCACCACCGGGTTGCCGGAGCCGATGGCCGCCTTCTTGTTCACCGTCACCGAGGCGCCGGTGGCGGTATCGGAAAAGCCCTGGTAGCTGCCGCTGAAGGTGATGGTCCCCAGCTTCTGCACCGAGGAGGTGGCCTCCGGGGCGGTAAAGTCCCCGCTGTATTTGACATAGGTGGAGGTCTTGTCGGTGTCGTCCCCCTCCGCCTTGGTCTCGGTCAGGGTGATGGAACTGCCCCCCAGGCTGGCGGTGACGCTGGAACCGGCGTAGGCGCTTACCGAGACGGTGATCTTCATCCCCCCGTCCACCGTGACGCTGCCGGTGGGGGCGACGGTGTCCTTATCCAGCACCTTCACCTGGCGGGTGATGTTGTAGGTCACCGTCTTGCCCTTGTGGGCGAAGGTGAAGGTGTTCAGACCGGCCTTCAACTCCTGGGACACCGAGAAGTAGCCGCTCTGGTCGGTGGTGATCTCCTTGTCCCCCAGGGTCACCTTCTCGGTGGGGTCGCTGGCCCCCTGGAACACCACGCTGGCCTCGTTGGTGGTGTAGGTGGTCTGCTCCGGCTTGGTGAGCTTCAGTTCGGTGAGGATGAACTGGGCGCTGGTCTGGTCCCCCAGGTACTTGAGGATGTTGTCGGTGGCCCCGCCGGGGTTGGCCTGGAGGGCCGCCATGGAGTTGAAGATGCTGCCGCAGTACCCCTCCACCTTGTGGGCGTTGTCCAGCTGGCGGACCATCTCGGTGTTGGCGCTCCAGCCGGTGTAGTTGCTGCTGCCCATCCGGTCGGCGGCGTGGACCAGGTACATGGGGATGCCGTTGGTCTTTGCCAGGCTCCCCCACCAGGCGGCCACCACGTCGAAGGGGGTGACCCCGTCCCCGGTGGCCCCAAAGGCCTTCACCGCCACAAAGTCGAACTTCTTTTCCTCGATCATGGCCTTGACGTCGGTGTTGCCGTTGCCCAGCACCGTCCAGCTGGCGGAGGTGTTGGAGCCAGCCTCGTTCTGGGCCTTGTTCTGCCACACCGCGTCGGTGAGGATGCCCACCTGCATCCCCGGGGCCTTGTCCCGGATGGTATCGGCCACCGTGTCCAGCGCCATCCGGGAAAGGGAGCGCATGTAGTTCTGGTAGCCGATGCCGCCCCCCTGGGCCAGGTAGGTGCCGTAGGAGGAGGTGTTCTCCTCGTTGTAATATTCGTCAAGGAAAATACCGTCGGGATGGTAGTTGGTGACGAACTCCCCCGCCTCCTCCCGGAGGAAGTTGACGGTGGCGGCGTCCAGGCCGGTGGCCCGGCCCATGGCCTCGCCGTTGCCCACGTACATGGTGTTGTAGATGCAGTAGACATACATCCCCTGGGCCCGGGCCTGGGAGATGGCGTACTGGAGGGGATCGAAGAAGGTGGTGAGGGCGGGCATATTGCTGCTGTTGTAGATGACGCCCCCCTGGCCCGCCGTCTGGATGATGGCAGTGTTGAGACCCATCCCGGCGGCCCGGCCGATGACCGAGTCGATCTCCGCCTTCACCTTTTCCTCGCCGGTGTCCCCGGTGAGGAAGTCCTGTCCGGGGATGAGGTAGAAGCCCTTCATCTCGTCCGGCTTATTATAGGTATAGACCGGCTGCTCCGTCTCCCCCTGGTCCTCCGGCTGTTCCGGGTCCTGGGGCTGCTGGGGCCGGTCGCCGCCGGGGACGATCTCCCCGCCGCCGGGCTCCTGGCCCGCCATCCCGGCGGAACTGGCATCGGCAAAAAGGGGCGGATAGTCCAACTCCCCCAAAAAGAGAGCCACTGCCCCCATGACCACGATGATGCCGGTAAACAGGCCGGACATCAGGGCCACCAATCTGCTGTTGTCCCGGAACAGTTCTCCCACGGTGCTCTTCCTCCAAAAACTTCCTTTATGACAAAACGTCGATAAGATTCGCAAGTTCCTTCTTCACCGCCCCGGCCACGCTGCCGCCGGGGTTGAAGAGGGAATCGTACCGGTACAGGGCGAAGCCGCCGTACCGGGACAGGTCCCGGGCGCACTCCACCTGGCGGGCCATCATGTCGGTGTTCTGCACCCACTCGGCCCCGCCCTGCTGGGCGTCCCCGATCTTGTAGGCCGCAAGGCCCACATACAGCTTCACCCCGCTTTGGCTGATCATGTCGTTGAACTCCTTGACGGTGCTCTCGTAGGGCTTGATGGAGTTGTTGAAGCCAAAGTAGACCTGGGGGCAGATGTAATCCACGTACCCCGGGGTGGTGAGCCATTTTTCCACATCGCAGTAAAGGGCGTTGTAGTTGTTCTGGTTGTTCCCCGCCGGGCTGATGCCAAAGACCTTGTCCCGGCCCACGGCGGCGTAGACCTCCTTGACCAGGATGTCCACCTGCTCCCGCCGCCAGGCCGCCAGGCTCTTGCCGGTGTCCGCCGCCTCGTAGGTCTCGGCGTCAAAGGTGGCGGGGGCGTTGGGGGGGTAGAAGTAGTCGTCAAAGTGGATACCGTCCACGTCGTAGTTGTCCACGATCTCCCGCACCCCGTTAAGGATCAGTTCCCGGGCGGCGGGGCTGCCGGGGTCGTAGTAGATGCCGCCGTCGTACCGGATGGCGTCGCCGGTCTCCAGCAGGTCCCAGGCGGGGTTGTCGTCGGAAAGGGGCTTGTCGGAGGTGCGCACCCGGTAGGGGTTGAGCCACGCCTCGATGCGCAGGCCCCGGCTGTGGGCCTCCTCCACCATGATCTCCAGCACGTCATAGGGCTGGCTGCCGATCTCTCCTTCCTCCCCGGTAAAGAGGTAGCTGGAGGGGAAGTAGCCGGAGCGGTACAGGGCGTCGCCGAAGGGGCGCATCTGGGCGTAGACGGTGTTGAGCCCCAACCCCTCCACGTCGTCCAGCACCCTGCGGATGCTGGCGGTGAAGGCGCTCTTGCTCTGGTTCTTCAGCAGCGGCCCCAGGTCCAGGTAGGAGATCCAGATGGCCCGGACCTCCTCATCCCCGGCGGGGCGGGGGGGCTCCTCCTTGCTCTCCTCCGAGGAGGAGGAGCGGGAGGAACTGACGCTGGAGGGGGTGACAGAACTGCTGGAGGGGATGCTGGCGCTGCCGGAGGGCAGGGGGCTCTGGCTGCTGGCCGGGGAACTGCCGGGGGCCGGCTGGGAGGATGGGCTGGCGCTCTCCGGGGCGGTGCTGCCAGGGTAGGAGGGGACACTGGAACTGGGGATGGGGGCGTAGGAGGGCCCCTCATCCTCCGGCACCGCCGGGGGGTTTTCCGGGGAGACCGGCTCCCGGCCGCTGCTGCCGGAAAATTCGATGACGCCGCCTCCGCTCACCATCTCCTGGGGGACGCCGGAGGGGGACTTCCCCACGGCGCAGGCCCCCAGTGACAGCAGCAGCGAGAGGACAGCAAGGATACTGATGGTTTTTTTCACAAAACAACTCCGTTCCGCCGCCGGTGCTGACCCTGTCGAAAAGCGGCATATAATTTATTGTACCTGTTTTTTGGCCTTCGGTCAATAGATATGCGCCGGGACGGGCCAGCTTTCCGGTACTGTTCATCCCTTCCTCCTTATGATATAATGACCGCAAGCGGCCATTATACAGGATCAGAAGTGCCCTTTTCCTCGTCCCCTGCGGGGACAACCGGAAAAGATGGCCCATTATACCATTCCGCTTTGCTTCATGGTATAATAGGATAAAATACCCCCGGAAGGAGGTCCTGTCATGTTTTTCATCATGGGCAGCGACGCCAAGCTGCAGCAGCTGGGCCCGGTGGGGGCGGTCTGCCCCGGCTGCGGGCAGACCCTCGCCTTCAGCCTCTGCAAGAGTTTCTGCTACATCCACCTGTTTTTCATCCCGGTGTTCCGCTACCAGGTCCGGTACATCGCCACCTGCCCCCACTGTGCCGCCGCCTACCAGGTGGACCCCCAGGCGGGCCGGGCAGCGGAAAAGGGCCAGCTGGCCACCCTCCCCGCCTCCGCCCTGACCCCGCTGCGGCAGGGGGGCCCCGCCGCCGGTCTCTGTCCCCGCTGCGGGGCGTCCAATCCCCCGGGGAGCGCGTTCTGCAACCAGTGCGGGGGGCGGCTGGGGTAACCATTTTGGGGATAGGAGGTACCCTCATGAAGCGAATCAAGGAATTGAATCTCTATCAAAAAAGTATCCTGGCCGTCATGGCCATCATGGCGCTGGTATTCGCGTCGGTTTATTCCAAAACTATTTCCCGGGTGGGATTTGAATATATGGACACCATCCTTGTCCCTGCCCAGGAAAATGGCGGCACGGTGTATTCCGGTAAGATTCGGGGACAACAGGCACAGTTTACGGTGTCAAAGGACAAGACCGTGGTATTCCGGCACGGCGATAACAGTTACGGCCCTTATACCGCCAAAAAGGACCCTGCCGCCATTCCCCAGGACAGCGAAATGGTCAGCAGCATGACCGGCGTAGAGCTTCGGCAAGGAGAAACCATTCTGTTCCGAGGCGGGGTATTAAAAACAGAAGATATCTATTGGCTGTACAATGAAGACGGGACCCCCAGTAACCTTGGATTTTCCTATGTCTCCAGTGACGGGACCAAAAGAGACGCCAACGGGAATGAGATCGACCCCATGGAGCCGTCTGTCTCCACCATCCTGGAACTGATGGGCCGTCCCCGGCTGACCCATCAGGGGGATTGGCTTGCATGGTTTTTGGCGGTATTCCTTTGCCTTATCAATGCCATTTCCATTCTGTTTGCGGATGAGTTGTTTCGTTGGAACCTGGCGTTCCAGATCCGCAACGCGGACCAGGCGGAACCCTCCGACTGGGAGATCACAGGAAGATATCTTGCCTGGACCGCCATTCCGGTCATGGCCTTGGTGGCCTTTCTTATGGGATTGCGGTAGGAAGGATGGCATTTTATCTAAAAGCCCAATGAAAAAACATTAGTTTTTTGTCACAACCCATTGTAAAAAAGAAAAATCTGGGTTAAAATGAAAAAAATGGAAAGCTACCCTCCCCAAACAGAAAGGAGCGGGCGCCGTGACAAAGGGAAAAAAGAGACTGGTGTTTCTGCTCCTGCTCCCGCTGGTACCCGCATTCTGCCTGGTGACCGCCTGGGCGGATGTCACCGACCGCTGCGACAGCCTGAACGGCCCCGGCAGCTACCAGCAACTGGCCCTGCCGGAGGGGGACCCTGTCGGCTGGGACTCGCCCCCTGACCAGGACTACCTCTGCCAGGAGAGCAGCCGCCGGAGGGCCTCCGCCACCTACCAATGTCCCGGGGCCCGGGAGGTCCAGGTGGCCATCTACAGCCGGTACGGCAGCCACGCCGCCTGGGAGGGGGATACTTTGGTCCGGGGCGGCGACCAGCTTCCCCTGTGGTACCAGCCCTCCACCGAGGACGTGTACTGCGACGGCATGCTGATGGCCTACGACGCGGACCTGGGGGAATTTGTCTTTCTGGAGACGGAGGAACGCCCGTCCGGCCTGGTGCCCTACGGCCTGGGGGTCTACTCCTCCCGGGACGGGGCGGATTACAGCAGGGTATCCTGCCAGCTTGTCTCCGCCCAATGGGAGGGGCCGGGTTCTCACTGGTACGAGGTCTACCAGGCGGAGTTGGAGGAGGGGACCCGCTATCTGCGGCTGACCCTCACCGACCAGAGTTCCATCCAGCTGGCAAGGCGGGAGGAACGGTATTCCTTTGACGCCAGCGGCGGTCTCTGCCTTGCATCGGTGGAGATCACCGGGGAGGAGGAGCCGGAACCACCCCGGGAGCCTCCCGATGAGGGACCGCCCCCGCCGGAGGACCCCGGCCCGGACCAAGACCCCGGCCCCGGGGAATGGGAGGATGACCCGGACAGCGAGGACGACCCGGACGCGGACGATGACTGGATCGGCGACGATGACTGGAACAGCGCGGACAGCTGGGCGGACGCCCCACCGGAGCAGACACCTCCCCCGGGCACCGGCAGCCTGCCCGCCTACCGCCCCGGCCAGGAGGAAGGGGATGGCCCCTTGCTCTGGGGTCCCCTGGAGGACCCGGAGGACGGCGAACCCGCCTTCCCCGACGAGTGGGACAAAGAGGATGAGCCTATAGAGGAGCCACCGGAAGAAGCGGTCTCCCCGGGCAGCAGTTCCTCCGCCGCCGGGACAAAGGGAAACAGCCAAAAGAAGCCCTCCTCCACCACCAAGGGGGAGAAGCCGCCGGCCCAACAGACCCCCGACGCCGAGCCAGCCAGCAGCATGATCCAGGGGAAACACTATCTGGTACGGGACAACAGCCCGCCGGAGACCCGCTACGACATCCCCCTCTGGCACCGCATCCAGGAGCCGGAGGCCATGTCGGTGCTGCTCATCTCCTTCACCATGGTGGCCCTGGGCATCCGCATCCTGTGGGAGCGGGGCCTGGACAGCCCGAGGAGCCGCAAACGGACCCGGCGGCACGATTGGTGCTGGCAGGACAGCTGGGAAATAGGCTGGGACGAGGGCCCTTACGACGAGGACCCCTACGACTAGGATGATCAAAGGCTTTGTAAAAAATTTGGCCGCCCCGGCAGATCTTGGTCTGCCGGGGCGGCTTGCTGTTATCTTTCAAAAAGCCACCGGTAATCCTGACGGCCATCGATCACATGGTCCACATAGACGGTATCATCCACTACCTGGTAGACCAGCAGATACCATTTGCCAAATATCAGGTACCGGTACCTTTGGCAAGGGATGGGCTCCCCCTCCAGCCACCGGCCACGGTAGGGCATATGGGCCAGGGAACCGGTGCTTTCCTCAAACTCCGCCGTCAGCCGTTCGGCGGCGGCAACGCTGACCCCTGCCAAAAAGGCGGCATGGGAGACCAGCATCTGGGCCGCCTGCTTCGAGACGATGACACGGTACCCTTTGTCAGTCATTTCCTGCCTCCCGGATGGCCCGCCGCATCATCCCGGCCACCTCCTCCACGGTGTATCCCGGCGCCCCCGCCAGCCGGTCGGCTTCGGCGGCCAGCAGCTCCCGCTGGAGCGTCAGCATCTTCTCCCGGCGGTGGAAGGCTTCGATGTCCATCACCACCAGGTCCCCTTCCCCGTTTTTGGTGAGATAGACCGGCTCCCCGGTGCGCTTGCAAAACTCCGCGATCTCGTTGTAATTCTGCCGGATAGCAGCGGATGGGCGGATGGTCATATCGGTCCCTCCTTTTTGATGACTTTATTTTAACTTTATTATATCCATAAAACGCTATTTCGTCAACAGCCGTGAGAGTATCCTGCCAAAAAGTCCCCCTCCCAGTTTTCCCTGGGAGGGGGACTTTTCTCTGTCATTCCAGCGGCGGGGCCACCCTTTGCTCCCGACGGGTGCCCTTGTACTGGGCCAGCAGGGTGTTGATGGAGGCCTCGCTTTTGTGCAGGTGGTTGAACATCGCCTTTTCTGCCTTGGTGGGGTTGCGCTCCTCCAGGGCCCTGATGATGGCCAGGTGGTGCTTGTGCCGCTGGTCCGGGGAGAGCACCACCGCGTTGATGGTGGCGAGGTAGCTTTTCCAGGAGGAGTTGAGCCGCTTGTGGGAGTTGGAGATGATGGGATTGCCCAGGAAATTGATGATCAGCTGCTCAAAGTCCAGCCCCGGGGCGGCCACCGCCCCGTCCCGGAGGTAGAGGCGGCGGTACTCGTTCTCCTCGTGCTGCCGCAGCTGCTCCAGCTGCTCCGGGGTGATGGACACCGCCGCCTGGCGGATGCAGTACAGTTCGATCATCATCCGGGCCTCCATCATCTGGTGGATGGTGGCCAGCACCTCCAGGTGGTTCTCCTCGTCCGCCCCGTCGTAGGGGTTGAGCATCGAGTTGTCGTACAGGTCCAGGTAGATGCCGCTGCCGTGGCGGATGTGGAGGATGCCGTTGGCCTCCAGGCTTTGCAGCGCCTCCCGCAGGCTGGTGCGGCTCACCCCCAGGGTCTGGGCCAGGGCACGCTCGGTGGGCAGCTTGTCCCCCTGGCGCAGCTTCTGCTCCTTGATAAGGCGCAATATCTTCTGTGTGGTCACCTCGTGGAGGATGACCTTTTCTCTTTTGGGACCGGTCAAGGGCAACGCTCCTCTCCCTGCCGGGGCAGGCTTTTTTCTTCCCCCCATTATAGCCCACCCCGGCGGAGAAAGCAAACCTCTTTTGCGTTTTGGTCATACCAATCCGGCGCTTTCCCTAAAAATGGTATGACCAATTTGTCGAGTCCTCCAAACTTCCGCCGGAGATATTGACATTCCTATCCTGAACCCTTATCCTAAAAGCGGGCTTAAAATTGTTCATACCAATTTTAAGTTATCATACCAATTCAAGGAGGAGATGTGCCATGAAGATCATCGATGTACGGGTCATCCCGGTAAACAGCTTCCTTTACGTGAAGGTGTATACCGACGAGGGGATCGAGGGGCTGGGGGAATCCGGGGCCTGGGGGTTCCTGCCCGCCTCCGCCGAGGCGGTGGAGTCCTTCAAAACCTACCTCATCGGCCAGGACCCGCTGCAGATCGAGCACCACTGGCAGTATATGTACCGCTGCTTCCACTTCCGGGGGGCCGCCGTCATGGGGGCCATCAGCGCCATCGACATCGCCCTGTGGGACATCGCCGGGAAATACTACGACGTCCCGGTCTACCGGCTGGCGGGAGGACAGTGCCGGGATAAGATACGCACCTACTACCACGTCAGCGGCTCCACCACCGAGGAACTGATCGCCGAGGTGAAAAAGGCCAAGGCCGAGGGTTACAACGCTGTGGGCCACCTCTCCCCCTTCCTGGACGAGCCCCGCAGCCAGCCCTATTACATGAGCTATTCCCGCATGATCAACGAAGCCGTGGACCGGGTGGGCCTGATCCGGGAGGCGGTGGGGGATGACATGGACCTCTGCCTGGAACTGCACCGGCGGATGAAGCCGGGGGAGGCCATCGACTTTGCCAGCAAGGTGGCCAAGTATGCCCCCATGTTCCTGGAGGACCCCATCATCCCCGACAACTTCGACGACATGGCCTGGATCGCCGACCACAGCACGGTGCCCATCGCCACCGGGGAGCGCATCCACACCATCCAGGAATTCCAGATGCTGCTCCAACGCCACGCCATGGCCTACGCCCGGACCAGCGTCTGCCTCTGCGGCGGCATCACCGGCGCCCGGAAGATCGCCCACATCGCCGAGGCCCACGGGGCCCTTATCGTCCCCCACAACCCCCTGAGCCCTGTCAGCACCGCCGCCTGCATGCAGGTGGCCGCCACGGTGGAAAACTTCGCCATCCAGGAACTGCCGGACCACGAGGGCATTTCCGCCACCGAGCGGTACACCAGCACCGACCGGATGGACCAGCGGTCCTTCCGCCAAAGCGACATGGTCACCTGGGTGCCCAAGGTGGAAAACGGCTTCGCCCTGCTGCCTGACGCCCCCGGCATCGGGGTGGAACTGGTGGACAACGCCGAGACACTGTTCCCCTTCAAGCGCCGCACCATCAACACCCGTCTGCACGTCGACGGTTCCATCGTGGACCAGTAACAGCCTGCGCCGGAAAGGAGAGTTGTATCAATGGGAAACACACTGGAAAAGAACGGCCTGTGGGACCGGGTCTGCTTCGGCTTTATCCCCGCCAAGTATTTCGCCCTCTTCCTCCTGATCACCGTGGCGGGGGTGCTCTGCAACGCCAGCCCCAAGGGGTTTTTGGGGGGCTTCACCGTCTGCACCATCTTCGGCCTGCTGCTGGACAAGCTGGGGGAGGTGACCCCGGTGGTCAACACCTACCTGGGGGGCGGCTCCTTCGTGGCCATCTTCGGGGCGGCTGTCATCATGTACCTGGGGGTGTTCCCGGAGGACACCACCAAACTCATCTCCGACTTCATCAAGGGCATGGACTACATCGGCTGGATCGTGGGGGCGCTGATCTGCGGCAGCATCCTCACCATGGACCGCAAGCTGCTCATCAAGGCCGGGGCCCTCTACTTCATCCCCATCCTGGGGGGCATCGCCGCCGCCTTCGGTCTTACCGCCCTGGCCGGGCAGCTGATGGGCTACGGCTGGCGTGAAGCCATCCTCTTTGTCTCGCTGCCCATCATGGGGGGCGGCACCTCCGCCGGGGCGGTGCCCACCGCCCAGACCTACGCCGCCGCCATGGCAAGGGACAACGACTACTATCTCTCCCTCATCATGCCCGCCGTGGTCATCGGCAACGCCCTGGCCATCGTGATGGCGGGGGTGATGAACAGCATTGGCAAGAAATTCCCCAATACGACCGGCAACGGCGCCCTGATGAAGGGGGGCGCCCTGACCAAGGAGGAGGTCAAGGAGCAGCGCCCGGTGGACCTGGCGGCCATGGGCCGGGGGTTCGTCATCACCGGCATCTTCTACACCGTGGGCATCCTCATCAGCAAGCTGGTGCCGGGCATCCACTACTACGCCTGGACCATCGTGGCCTGCGCCGCCTGCAAGATCTCCGGCATCTTCCCGGAAGCCCTCCAGGAGGACGTGGCCCAGTGGTACCGGTTCGCCATGAAGATCGGCATCCCGGCGGTGCTGTTCGGCATCGGCTTTGTCTACACCGACCTGGGGGTGGTCATCGCCAACCTGACCCCCGCCTACTTCCTGCTGGTGCTCACCACCCTGGTGGGGGCGGTAGCCGGAACCTGGCTCATCGGGGGGCTCATCGGCTTCTACCCGGTGGAGTGCGCCATCACCGCCGGTCTCTGCATGGCCAACATGGGGGGCTCCGGGGACATCGCCACCCTGGGGGCGGCGGGCCGGATGGAACTGATGCCCTTCGCCCAGATCTCCTCCCGCATCGGCGGTGCCATCATCATCGTGCTGGCCAGCGTGTTGTCGGCAGTGCTGGGAGCAGGGCTTTAAGAGATACTTCCCCATAGAGCAGCCCCCCGCCCGGAAAGACCAGGCGGGGGGCTTTTTCAAGGCCGGATGATCATTATGGTGTCACGGCGGTCACCGTCACGGTGGTGACGCCGGGGGCGGCGGCGGTGGCGGCAGCCACCTGGATGGGGGTGCCGGTGGCGCTGGGGATGGTGATGGTGTTGGTGGTGGTATCCACCGTGTAGCCGGTGCTGGGCAGCACCACCGTTCCGGCGCCGCTGTCCACCGTCACCTGGGTCACCGCAAAGCCGGCGGGCAGGGTGTCGGTGAGGGTCACCGCGCCGGCGGCCTGGTTGCCGGTGTTGGTCATGGTGAAGGTGTAGGTGAGGGGTTCACCGGCGGTAACATTCTGCTTGTCAGCCTCCTTGTAGATGGCCACCTCGGCGTAGGAGGCCCGGAGCACGGTGGCGGTGGGGGACGGCGTCACCGTCACCACCGCGCCTGTCGCCGAGCCGCCGTTGGCGGTGACCCCCGCGGTGTTGGTGATGCTGGCAAGGCCGAAGGGGGCGTCGGGGCGGACCCGGGCGCTGTAGACCACCAGGGCCACCTGTCCGGCGGCCAGGGGGCCGGGGATGGTAACGGTGAGGGTCCCCGCCTGGGCGGCGGGAACGACGGTCACCGGGTCGCTGTCCAGGTAGGCCCGGAGGGAGCCTTCCTGGTACACCAGCGGGGCGTTAGCGCCGCCGCCCCCCAGGTCGTCGGCCACGGTGACATTGTACAGGTCACCGCTGCCGTTGTTCACCACCCGCAGGACGTAGGTGAGGCTCTCCCCGGGGCGGAAGGTGGGCAGCAGAGGGGTCTTTGTGGCGGCGATGGTGTACTGGTCCAGGAGGTTAGTGGTGACGGTGTTGGAGTTGGCGGAGCCGGTGCCGCTGTCGTAGCTGTAGCGGATGCTGGCTTGGTTGTTCAAGGGTGTGGGCATAAGGGGTCACTCCTATATATGTGAAGTGGACGGTCCCCCCCGGAAGGGGCGCGGCCGGAAGTTGGGACAGGGAGGACCGCCCTGCGTTATCCTATGCGGCGGGGCGGGAATGGGTACATCACAGCCCCAGGATAGCGACCGTTCCCCCCAGCCTTGCGATGGCGGTGCCCGCCCCGGTGCATTGGGCCGTCAGGCCCAGGGTCACCGCCCCGCCGGCGGGGGGCAGCAGGAAGGTGGCGGAGACCGACACCGGCAGCGGCTCCCCCTCGGCGGAGAAGAGCGCCCCGGCGGTGAGGGCGGGGACGGGAGCGCCGTCCACCACGGGGGTGACAGCCAGCGCCCCCTGGTCGAAGCTGTCCAGCGCCCGCTCCGGCGTCCCCTGGACCAGCAGCGTCACCAGCCAGGGCCGCCCCGGCTCCAGCACCAGGCCAAGGCCGTCGGGGGCCAGCCGCGCCGGGCCGCCCCCGCTGGCGGAGGGGGCCAGGGCCAGCGGCGTCCCGCTCCCTCCCGGCTGCCCGGTCACCTGGAGGACGGCCCAGGCCGTCAGGGCGGGGCCCTGGGGGATGACGAAATCCAGCAGGTGGTGGGGGCCGCCGGTGCGGTCGGTGACCATGGCCGCCGTCCCCGGGGGGCCGGTGACGGTGCTGCCGATGGTCACCGTCTCCGCCCCCGATGGCCCCGGCGGTCCGGGAAGGCCCCGGGGACCCGGCTCTCCCCTCTCCCCCGGTTCCCCCTGGGGGCCGGGGATACCCTGGGGACCGGTTTCCCCCTGGGGACCTCTCTCCCCCCTGGGGCCGGGGATGCCCTGGGGGCCTCTCTCCCCCTGGGGGCCTCTCTCCCCCTGGGGACCGGGAATACCCTGGGGACCTCTCTCCCCCGGCTCCCCCTTGGGGCCGGCGGGGCCGGGGACGCCCTGGGGGCCGGGCTGGGGCGGGCGGGCGGGACAGGGGCGGGGGTAGCGGTTGCTTGGCATAGCGTCTCCCTCCTTTTTCTCCTATGCTATGAAAAGGACCGTTCCGGGGTGCATATTTGGTTGCGTTCCTGTCTCGGTTTCGGTATAATCAAAGGGTAATAATGGGGATAACAGAAAGGAGCGGCTTTCAGGATGGACAACAAACAACTGGCGATGCAAAAGCATCTGGAATGGCAGGGGAAGATCGAGGTGGTGGCCCGGGCCCCCATCACCAGCCGGGAGGAGTTGGCGGTGGCCTACACCCCCGGGGTGGCGGAGCCCTGCCTGGCCATCCAGCGGGACCCGGCCCTCTCCTTCGACCTCACCCGCCGGGGGAACCTGGTGGCGGTGATCACCGACGGCACCGCCGTGCTGGGGCTGGGGGACATCGGCCCCGAAGCCGGGATGCCGGTGATGGAGGGCAAGTGCGCCCTCTTTAAGACCTTCGCCGGGGTGGACGCCTTCCCCCTCTGCATCCGGTCCAAGGACCCGGAGGTCATCGTGGACACCATCTGCAACATCGCCGGCAGCTTCGGGGGCATCAACCTGGAGGACATCGCCGCCCCCCGGTGCTTCCAGATCGAGGAGGAACTGAAAAAGCGGCTGGACATCCCGGTCTTTCACGATGACCAGCACGGTACCGCCATCGTGGTGGCCGCCGCCCTGCTGGGGGCCGCCAAGGTCACCGGCCGGGAGCCGGAGGGAGGGCTGCGCATCGTCATCAACGGGGCCGGGGCGGCGGGGCTGTCCATCGCCGGGCTGCTGCTGGAGATGGGCTTCGGGGACGTGATCCTCTGCGACATCCAGGGGGCGCTGTACCGGGGGGCGGACTGGATGAACCCCGCCCAGGCCCGGATGGCCGAGATATCCAACCGGGAAAACCGCCAAGGCACCCTGGCCCAGGTGCTGGCGGGGGCCGACGTCTTTATCGGGGTGTCCCGCCCCGGCCTGGTGACGGCGGAGATGGTGGCCTCCATGGCAAAGGACCCCATCGTCTTCGCCCTGGCCAACCCCACCCCGGAGATCTTCCCGGAGGAGGCCAAAAAGGGCGGGGCGGCGGTGGTGGGCACAGGCCGGTCCGACTACCCCAACCAGATCAACAACGTCCTGGTGTTCCCCGGCATCTTCAAGGGGGCGCTGGCGGTGCGGGCCAAGGAGATCACCCTGTCGATGAAGGTGGCCGCCGCCCGGGCCATCGCCGCCGTGGCGGCGGACCGGCTCTCCCCCGGCTACATCCTCCCCGACCCCTTTGACCCCCGGGCGGCGGAGGCGGTGGCAAAGGCGGTGGCGGCGGAGGCCATCCGTCTCGGCATCGCCCGGCGGCCCATGCCGGAAGAAAAGGAGTAGATTTATGGATATCCCCAAGCTGCTGAAAAGCCAACGGGACTTCTTCGCCACCGGGGCCACCCGGGACATCGACTACCGGCTGGGGGCGCTGGGCCTTTTGGCCGACGCCCTGGAGCGACGGGAGGGGATGCTCATCGACGCCCTTGGCCGGGACCTGGGCAAAAGCCCTATGGAAAGCTACATGACCGAGTTGGGCATCCTCCGGGGGGAGGTGGCGCTGCTGCGGAAAAACCTCCGGCGGTGGGCCCGGCCCCGGCGGGTCCCCGCCCCCCTGGCCCAGTTCCCGGCGGCGGGGCGGGTCCACCCCCAGCCCTACGGCCAGGTGCTGGTGATGGCCCCCTGGAACTACCCGGTGCAGCTGAGTCTGGTCCCCCTGGCGGGGGCGTTGGCGGCGGGGAACACGGTGGTATTGAAGCCCTCGGAGGACGCCCCCCACACCGCCGCCGCCCTGGAGCAGCTGCTGGGGGAGGTCTTTCGGCCGGAATACATCGCGGTGGTCCAGGGGGGCCGGGAGACGGGGGAAGCACTGCTGGAGGAGCGGTTCGACTACATCTTCTTCACCGGCGGCCCGGCGGTGGGCCGGGCGGTGATGGAGGCGGCGGCCCGGCACCTCACCCCTGTCACACTGGAACTGGGGGGCAAAAGCCCCTGCATCCTGGACGAGACAGCGGACCTGCCCCTGGCCGCCCGGCGTGTCGCCTTCGGCAAGTTCCTTAACAGCGGCCAGACCTGCGTGGCCCCGGACTATCTCCTGGTGCCGGAGGGGAAACAGGAGGTCTTTTCAAAGCTGCTGCGTCGGGCGGTGCTGGACTTCTTCGGCCCGGCGCCTTTGGACAGCCCCGACCTGCCCTGTATCATCCACCGGCGGCGGCTGGACCGGCTGGCGCAGCTGCTGGAGGGGCAGAAGATACTCTGGGGCGGCGGTGTCAAAACCGATCCGCCCCGGATGGAACCCACCCTGGTGGACAGCCCCGACCCCGGCTCCCCCCTGATGGAGGAGGAGATCTTTGGCCCTGTCCTGCCTGTCCTCCCCTACCGCACCCTGGAGGAGGCCATCGCCTTTGTTAACGCCCGGGAGAAACCCCTGGCCCTCTATCTCTTCTCCCGGGACCGGCGGGCCTGGCGGCGGGTGCTGGCCGGGACCAGTTCCGGCGGGGCCTGCATCAACGACACGGTGGTGCACCTCTCCGCCCCGGCCCTCCCCTTTGGCGGGGTGGGACAGAGCGGCATGGGGGCCTACCACGGCCGGGCCAGCTTCGACACCTTCACCCACTACCGGGGCGTCCTCCGCCGGGGTCTGCGCCCCGACCTACCAATACGCTATCCCCCTTACAACGACAAAAAACTGGCGTTGATCCGACGACTGTTGAAATGACGAAAGGAGCATTCACTATGGACCATCAAAAACTGCTGGACACCCTCATCCCCCGGGCCTGGGAGGCCGCCGAAAACGCCTATGTCCCCTACTCCGGCTTCCGGGTGGGGGCGGCGCTGCTGACCAAAGACGGCAGGATATACCCCGGCTGCAACATCGAGAACAGCGCCTACGGCCCCTCCAACTGCGCCGAGCGCACCGCCTTCTTCTCCGCCATCGCCCAGGGGGAGCGGGAGTTCGCCGCCATCGCGGTGGTGGGCCGGTTCGTGGACGGCAGCCCGGCAGGGGGCGACGGCTTCGCCTACCCCTGCGGCGTCTGCCGCCAGGTGATGTCCGAGTTCTGCCACCCCGACCACTTCCTGGTGCTGCTGGAAAGCGGCAGCGGGGAGCGGAAGGTGCTGACCCTGGGGGAGCTGCTGCCCTACGGGTTCGTGCTCAAGGATCAGTGAGAGATGGCAAGGCCCGCCGCCTCCCCTTTTTTGGGGAGACGGCGGGCCTTTTTTTTGCGCCGGGGCTACTGCCCCAGTCCCTTCATGGTCAGGGAGATGCGCTTGCGCTTCATGTCCACCTCCAGCACCTTCACCTTGACGATATCCCCCACCTTCACCACCTGGCTGGGGTGCTTCACGAACCGGTCGGCCAGCTGGCTGACATGGACCAGGCCGTCCTCGTGGACGCCGATATCCACGAAGGCCCCGAAGTCGATGACGTTCCGCACCGTGCCGGTGAGGATCATCTCCGGCTTTAGGTCCTTCAGTTCCATGACGTCGGTGCGCAGCAGCGGCGGGGGCAGGGTGTCCCGGGGGTCCCGGCCCGGCTTCAGCAGTTCGTCGATGATGTCCCGGATGGTGGGCTCCCCCACCCCCAGCTGCCGGGCCAGCGTCCCGATGCCCTTGCCTTCCACCTGGGCGGGGAGTTCCCGGATGGCGGCGGTGCCCACGTCGGCCAGCTTCCAGCCGCACTCCTCCAGCAGGGCCTTGGCGGCGGTGTAGCTTTCCGGGTGGACGGCGGTGGCGTCCAGGGGGTTTTTGGCCCCGGGGATGCGCAGGAAGCCGGCGCACTGCTCGTAGGTCTTTTTGCCCAGCTTGGGCACCTTGAGCAGCTGGCTGCGGGCGGTGAAGCCGCCGTTCTCCTCCCGGTAGGCCACGATGTTTTTGGCGATGGCGCTGTTGATGCCCGCCACGTGGCCCAGGAGGGGGCCGCTGGCGGTGTTCAGGTCAACCCCCACCGAGTTGACGCAGCTTTCCACCACGCCCCCCAGGGCGCTTTCCAGCCGGGCGGGGGGCATATCGTGCTGGTACTGGCCGATGCCGATGGCCTTGGGGTCGATCTTTACCAGTTCCGCCAGGGGGTCCTGGAGCCGCCGGGCGATGGAGACGGCGCTGCGGAGGTTGACGTCGAACTGGGGGAACTCCTCGCTGGCCAGCTTGCTGGCGGAGTAGACCGAAGCCCCGGCCTCGCTCACCACCATGTAGGAGACGGCGGGGCGGTGGTCCGGCCCCAGGTCCCGGATCAGTTCCGCCACCAGCTGCTCCGATTCCCGGCTGGCGGTGCCGTTGCCGATGGAGACCACCGTCACCCGATGCTTTTTGATGAGGGCGGCCAGCTTCTTCTTGGACTCCTCCACCCGGTTGTAGGGCTGGGTGGGATAGATCACGGTGGTATCCAGCACCCGGCCGGTGCCGTCCACCACGGCGATCTTGCAGCCGTTGCGGTAGCCGGGGTCCAGCCCCAGCACCACCTGGTCCTTCACCGGGGGCTGCATCAGCAGGTGGTGGAGGTTCTCCCCGAACACCTTGATGGCCTGCTCGCTGGCCGCTTCAAAGAGGGTGGAGAAGGTCTCGTTTTCCACCGACGGGGCGATGAGCCGCTTCCAGCTGTCCCGGGCCGCGGTCTCCACCGCCCGGGCGCAGGGGTTCTTTGCCGTGACCACCCGGCGGCAGATGAGGCCCACCGCCTTTTCCTCCGGCAGCTGGATGGCGGCCTTGAGGGCCCCTTCCTTCACCCCCCGGTTGATGGCCAGCACCCGGTGGGGGGCGATGCGGCCCACCGGCTCGGAGAAGTCCTGGTACATAGCGTAGGTGCCCCCCTCCTGGCCCTCCCCGGCGCAGGCCACCAGGCCGTCGGTGTGGATCAGCCGCCGCAGTTCCCCCCGGATGGCGGCGTCATCGGACAGGTCCTCGGCGATGATATCCAGGGCGCCGGCCAGGGCAGCTTCGGGACTGTCCACCCCCTTCTCCTCGCTCAGGTAGTCCCGGGCCATCACCAGGGGGTCGGCCAGGGTGGACTGGGCGAAGATGGCCGCCGCCAGCGGCTCCAGCCCCTTCTCCCGGGCGATGCTGCCCCGGGTGCGGCGCTTCTGCTTGTAGGGGCGGTAGAGGTCCTCCACCACCGCCAGGGTCTGGGCGGCGGCGACGGACGCCTCCAGTTCCGGGGTCAGCTTGCCCTGTTCCCCGATGGCGGAGAGCACCTCGCTTTTGCGCTTTTCCAGGTTGCGCAGGTACCCCAGGCGGTCATCCAGTTCCCGCAGGGCGGTATCCTCCATGCTGCCGGTGACCTCCTTGCGGTACCGGGCGATAAAGGGGATGGTGTTGCCCTCGTCGATGAGCCGCACCGCCGCCGCCACCTGCTCCTCCCGGAGGCCCAGTTCCTGGGCCAGCTGCTTTACCATGTCCATTTTTCCAACTCCTCACAAAAAACGGCAGGGCCATCCAGGGCGGGCTCCCCCTCCCCTTCGGCTCCTGCCGCGATCCGGTCCTTATGATCGGGACTTAGCCCCTTTTCTTCATCTCCACCCGGCCGTTGATCTGGGCGCCCAGGGTGGTGCTGATATCCTTGGTGGAGATATCGCCGGTGACCACGCTCTTGGCCCCCAGGCAGAGATCGCCGCTGCAGTTGATGTTGCCGGTGAGGTTGCCGTCCAGCGACATCTGGGCCGCCACCAGGTCCCCTTCGATGGAGGCGTCCACCTGGAGCACCAGGTCGGTGACCGAGGTGATGTTGCCCCGGATGCGGCCGCCGGTCATCACCAGGATGCTCTTGCCGGCGATGTTGCCCACCACCTCGCCCCGGATGCAGACCTTATCCTCGCAGGCGATGTTGCCCTGGACCATTCCGGTGACGGTGATGGGACCCTTGGCGGTCAGGTCGCCGGTGATCACCGCCGCCTTGCCGATGACGGTGGACTGCTCCTGGACCTCCCGCTTGGCCGCCTTCTCCTCGTCGCTGTCCCAGACATCCTCGCTGACAGGGGCGCTCTGCACCTCCGGCATGGTGGGTTCCTCCGCGGCTACGGTATCCATGGTATCCTCGTCGGTATCCCCGACCTGGATGATGCCGCCCAGCTTCTTCTTGAACATGATGCTCGCTCCTTTCTGAACTGGTCCATATGTATCTAGTATAATTTCCCCGGGGCAAAATGTCAAGAACAAGCCCGGTATATCCGCCCCCGGAGGGGGGCGAAAAACAGGGAAAAGCGCCGCTCCCCGGTGGGAACGGCGCTTATGTAGCCTTTTTTGGGCCGGAGGGGATGTCAGCCCTCGTGGATGGCGCCAGTGGGGCAGATGCCGGCGCAGGTGCCGCAGTCGATGCAGGTGTCCGCATTGATCTCGTAGTGGGCGTCGCCCTGGGAAATGGCGCTAACCGGGCACTCGCCCTCGCAGCTGCCGCAGCTGATGCACTCGTCGTTGATCACATAGGCCATGATAGATAACCTCCCTTTTCGTTTCGAGCCGTGTTCTATCCCCCGCCGTGGGCCGGCGCGGGGGGCTCCACGTGTTATTTTAGCACAAAGCGGGAAAAAAGCAACTGGTTTTTTCCCGCTTTTACAAAGCCTTTACAAATTTTCACCTTTTTGCGGGGCGGGCCGCGGCTCCTTCTTTCCCCCCTGGCGGGGTTCCCCCTTGCCGGTGCCCTCCCGGAGCACCTTCACGTCCTGCTTGTCGTAGACGGTCAGGGTGCCGTCGGCGTTGGAAAGCAGGTTCACCTTCAGCAGCCCGGTGAGGAGGCTCACCTCCCGGACCACCCCCTTGCCGTCGGGGGTGCTCACCGTGGCCCCCACCTTGGGGGTGGTGCGCAGCAGTTCCTCGTAGGCGGGCTGCTCGTACTTGAGGCAGCACATCAGCCGCCCGCAGGTGCCGGATATCTTGGTGGGGTTGAGGGAGAGCCCCTGCTCCTTGGCCATCTTGATGGAGACGGGCTGGAACTCCCCCAGGAAGGAGGCGCAGCAGAAGGGCCGGCCGCAGATGCCCAGCCCCCCCAGCATCTTGGCCTCGTCCCGGACCCCGATCTGCCGCAGTTCGATGCGGGTGCGGAACACCGACGCCAGGTCCTTTACCAGTTCCCGGAAGTCCACCCGGCCGTCGGCGGTGAAGTAGAAGAGGATCTTGCTGTTGTCAAAGGCGTACTCCACCCCCACCAGCTTCATCTCCAGCTTGTTGGCGGCGATCTTCTCCTGGCAGATGCGGTAGGCCCGCTTCTCCTTGTTGTGGTTGTCCTCGATGCGCTTGCGGTCCTCCTTGGTGGCCACCCGCACCACCTTCTTCAGGGGCTTTATGATGCTCTCGTCCTCCACCTCCCGGTTGGGGATGGCCACGGTGCCGCACTCCACCCCCCGGGTGGTCTCCACGATCACCAGCTGGTCCAGGGCAAACTCCTTGCCGTCCGGGTCGAAATAATAGATCTTTCCTACTTCCTTGAATCTGACGCCGATCACTACAGCCATTGTGGCCTCCTATATGATATTAGTTCCTCAGCCGGGCGGCCTGGGCCGCCAGGGCGCTGGTGAGAAGGGGGAGATAGCCGTTTTGGCGGTTGCGCTCCGCCGCCCGGGCCAGCCGGGCCCGGATGCCCGCCGCCCCGGCGGGGGAAAGGGCCAACTCCTGCCGCAGTTCCGGCAGGGCGCAGAGCCGGGAGGCCGTCTCCAGCAGTTCCCCGTAGACCGGCCGCTCCTTCTCGAAGGGGGTGGCGGCGGCCATGGCCCGGTAGGGGTCCCGGGCGGCCATGGCCGCCACCAGTTCCCGGGCGGCCCGGGCTCTTTTGGCGGCCTGGGGCTGGGAGAGTATCTTCTCCCCCTCCCCGGGGCTGCCGCAGGCCAGGAGGGCGGCTTCCCGGTATTCCTCATCGGTCCTGTCCGGCACCCGCTGCCGCAGCCGCTGCTGGCACTCCGCCACCGTCAGCTGGCGCAGCGGCACCGTCACCACCCGGGAGAGGATGGTGGGCAGCAGCCGGAATTTGTTGTCACAGGTGAAGATAAAAAAGGTGTCCGGCGGGGGCTCCTCGATGACCTTGAGGAGGATGTTCTGGGAGACCGGAGGGAGCAGCTGGGCTTCGGCGATGATATACACCTTGGCCCGGCCCTCGCTGGGGCCCCGGTAGGCCCCGGCCCGGAGTTCCCGCAGAAGGTCCACCTTGAACCGCTCCGGGTCCTCCCGGCCGTCCACCAGGGTGATATCGCTGTGTGCCCCGGCCAGCACCTTGCGGCAGGGGAGGCACTGGCCGCACATCTCCCCCCCCTGCTTTTCGCAGAGGATGGCCCCGGCCAGGGCCATGGCCAGCTGCCGGCGGCCGCTCCCCGGCTCCCCCTCCAGGTTGATGCTGTGGACCAGGCGGTCCTGCTGGGTCATGGACAGCAGGGCGGGGGGAAGGTGGGGCAGGGTGGAAAACATTTCCATCAGGCCTTCTCGAACCGTTCCACGTTCATCACAAAGATGGTGGCGCCCCCTACCGTGACCTGCACCGGCATCCCGGCGTACATCCCGGCGCTGAAGGAGGCGGTGGAGGGGACCATCTTGGTGCGCTTGCGGGAGTTTTCCGAGATGGTGTGGATGACGTCGTCCACCTTCTCGTCCTCCACGCCGATGAGGAGGGTGGTGTTGCCGGACATGAGGAAGCCGCCGGTGGTGGCCAGCCGGGTCACCGAGTACCGGGCCTTGGTCAAAGCGCGGGAGACGTTGGAACTGTCGTCGTTGGAAACGATGGCAAGGATCATCTTCATATTTCAATGTCGCTCCTTTCGCAGGGTGTCTTTGGTTATTATAGCATAAAACCGGGGGAGGTTCCAGACCAAATTTTATCGAACTGTCTTATGTCCTTCTTATCTTACCACAAAAATGCTCTGCACCCCGCTGCTCTGCAAAAACTTCACCGTTTGGGTGCTGATCTCCTCCCCCGGGACCAGCATGGGGATGCCGGGGGGGCAGCTGCTCACCACCCGGGAGGAGACACGGCCAGGGCAGACGGCGGCGGGGAGTTCGATCTCCCGGCGGTCCATGGCCTCCGCCAGGGAGAGGATCTGGCGGGGGAGGCGGATGGTGGCGGGGTACCGGGGCTCCGGCTGCCGGGGCAGCCCCTTCACCGCCCCGGCCAGGGCGGAGCGCAGCCGGTCGATCTCCGCCCGGGTGTTGCTGGGGCTGAACATGAACACGCAGACGTTGCGGTCCAGGTACTCCGGCTCCACCCCCCGGGAGCGGAGGAACCGGCCGAAACTCTCCGGGGTATGGCCGAAACTCTCAAAGCCCAGGGCCAGGCGGATGGGGTCACGGACGAAGCCCTTGATGACGTCGTACCCCAGTTCCCCGGCCTCCTTGCGCACCTCCTCCACCGCCCCGGACAGTTCCCAGTAGCTGCCCGGGTCCTGGGTGATGGACTCCAGGGCGTTTTCCGCCGACAGCATGATCAGATAGCTGGGGCTGGTGCTGCCAAAGAGGGACATGGCGTACTTGGCCTCCTGGTAGAAGGAGGGGTCGGCCAGGTGGAGCAGCGCCGCCCCGGTGAGGGCGGGAAGGTTCTTGTGGAGGCTGTCGCAGCAGTAGTCCGCCCCCTGGCTCATGGGGTGGAGGGCGGCCCGGAAGCACCCCAGATGGGCCCCGTGGGCGTTGTCCACCAGCAGCACCTTGCCGCTGCGGTGGCAGACCTCGGCGATGTCGGCGATGTTGGCCAGCTGGCCGAAGTAATCGGGGCTGGTGATGTACACCGAACCGGCGTCGGGGTGGGCGGCGATGGCGGCCTCCACGTCCTCCGGGGTGGGGGGCAGGGCGATGCCGGGTATCCCCTCCCGGCGGGAGGCGATCCGCCCCGGCAGCCAGCAGGGGTCCAGCCCCAGAAGGCCCATAGCGGCCACGGCGCTGCGGTGGATGATCCGCCCGCAGATGACGGTGCTGCCCCGGCCCCGAGCCAGGTAGAGCATCGTCTGGATGCAGAGGGTGCTGCCCCCGGCGGAAAGGAGACAATCCCCCACCCGGTAGGCGTCGGCAAACTCCTCCTCCAGGGCGCGGATGGCCCCGGCGCACTGGTAGAGGTTATCGGCGCCCGCGATCTCGGTGATATCGTAGGGGGCGGCCTGGGTGAAGGGGGCGGGCATCCGGCCCTTGTGCCCCGGCATGTAGAACCGGGCCAGGTCCTCCCGGCGTATCCGTTCCAATGCGGTCCAAAGGGGTCTTGTTCCCATGGTCACGTCCTCCCTCCGTCAGTCTTTTCCTGTTGGCTGCTGTTGACTATCCTTTCAGCTTGCGGCGCAGGGTCCGCAGCTGCTCGTTGGCCTTGATGGCGGCATCCACCAGCCGGGCCGTCACCGGCTTGTAAAGGTAGTTGAACTCCCCGGCCAGTTCGTCCACCTGGCCCCCGAAGCCCCGCTTGAAGCGGTAGAGGCCGTACATGTGGCCGTTTTCGTTCTCCATGTCCCCGGAGATGCCCTGGAAGTCGTAGACGTCGCAGCCGGTCTCCACCGCCCAGCGGATCATCTCCATCTGCATCAGGTAGTTGGGCATCACGTTGCGGTGGGCGTTGTCCGAGGCGCCGTAGACGTAGCAGGTCTTGCCGGCGTAGTTGGTGGCGATGGCCCCGCAGATGGCCTGGCCCTCATAAAACCCCATGTAAAGGCGGCAGTGGGGGCCCAGGGCGGAGAGCATCCGCTGGAAATACTCCTTGGGCCGGGTGTTGAAGCCGTCCCGGGCCCCGGTGACCTGGTAGATCTTCATAAAATCGTCCAGGCGTTCCGGGCCCACCGGCCGGACCTCCACCCCGTGCTTCCGGGCCACCCGGATGTTGTACCGGGTCTTTTGGGTGAACCCCGCCATCAGTTCCGCCTCGGTGCGGCCCTGTAGGTAAAGGCGGTAGTTGAACCGGGCCTGGATGGTCTCAAAGCCGTCGGGGCCGTAAAAGCGGGCAAAGCCCATCTTGTCCATGAGCCGGAGAAACTCCTGGTCGTCTGCCGCCACGTCCGGGTCCATCTTGAACAGATGGGCGTTGTAGATCTTGGCCAGCTGGTCCACCCCGGCCTTGAGGTCGGCCAGCACCTGCTGGTCGTGGATATCGCAGACCGGCCCCCGGGGGGCGTAAAGGAAGGTGGTGCCGAAAAGGGGCATCTTCTGGATGAGGACGCCGCAGGCCCCGACGATCCTCCCCTCCCCGTCCCGGGAGACCACCGCCTCCCACTTCCAGTTGCTCTTTACCTCCTGCCACCGGGTGGACTGCATAAACTCCCCCCGGGGGTGGCCGGAGACGAACTCCTCGTATTCAGGGTACTGTTCCCGCCGTAATATCTCCAAAACGTGTCCTCCAAACCTCGCCCCTTTGGGGGGCGGTCACTTTTGTTCCAGTATCTCCAGGTTCCGGCACAGAACCCCGGTCCCCCGCCAGCCGTAGCTTTTTTCCTTGGCCAGTGCGGAGAGGTTGTCCCGGGTCAGCAGCGGCTCCAGCCCCTGGCGCAGCCGGGGGACGGTGGAAAGGGCCGGCGCCCGGTTGTGGGGGCAGGCGTCGGTGCAGATGTCGCACCCCCATGCCAGCCCGCCACGGCGCAGCTGCTCCCGCTCCCAGGGGGACAGTTCCCCCTTCTTCTGGCTGATGTGGGAGCGGCAGCGGGAGGTATCCAGCCCGCCCTCCCCCAGCGCCCCGGTGGGGCAGCAGTCCAGGCAGCGGCGGCAATCCCCGCAGCTGCCGTCCCCCGGGCCGGTGGCGGCCAGGGGCAGGGTGGTCACCACCTCGCAGAGGAAGGCCAGGCTGCCGTACCAGGGGGTGATCAGCTGGCCGTTCCTCCCGGCGAACCCCAGCCCCGCGATGGCTCCCGCCTCCACCTCCGGGATGGGGGAACTGTCCACAAAGGGGAGAAAGGTCTCCCCGGGGAAGGCCGCCTCCAGGGGGCGGATGACCTGGGCCAATATCTCCCGGGCCACCCTGTGGTAGTCGTCGCAAAGGGCGTACCGGGCCAGGTTCCGGGGGGAAAACTCCCCGGCGTAGTAGGGCAGCAGCAGCAGGATCACCGCCCCCTTTGGGGGGACCAGCCCCTTGGCCCGGCACTCCAGCAGGCCAGAGAGGGCCTCCAGGGGGCAGAAGCCGAACCGCTCCACCCCCAGGGGCCGGGCGGCCCGCTCCACCAGTTCCGCCACCCGGCGGTCCGGGGAAGCTGTCATTTTTTCGCCACCAGGGCGGCAACCTTTTCGGTGTCCACCCCGTTGTCCTTCTGGTATTTTTGCCGGCCCAGGGTCTCCCGCAGCTTGCCCCGTTCCACCACCGTGGCGCCGGCCCCGGTGACATAGACCTCGATCTTGCTTTGGGTCACCGGGCAGAGGGCCTCCACCGGGACGTTGTACACCTCCCCCCGGGTGAGGAGGGCCCGGAAGGCGGCCACGAACCGCTCGTTGTTCTTCACTGGGCTGGGGACCTTCATCCGCAGCGTCTCCACCTTGTCCTCCCCGCCGGTGGAGAGGACCCATTCCTCATCCCGCAGTTCCCCGTAGTAGCCGCCCCGGCGGTGGAGATCGGTGAGGGCCAGCACCCCGAAGGGCCCGATGACCAGGTGATCGGCGGTGACCTCCCCCTTCTTGTCGGTGAGGGTGATATCGTCCAGCACCTTCCACTCCCGCAGGGGGGCCATGGAGCGCAACGTCTTGGCGATATCCTTTTTGGTCCGCTCGCTGTGGTGGTTCCTCACATTGGCGCGGTAGATGGCCAGCATCACCGCCAGCCCCGACAGGATCATCATGCCCCAAAAGAAAATGTCCAACTCGTTCAAGGTCGTGTCCCTCCATCTGTGTTGTTCCTAGGGTGTCCCTAAAGTCGGGGTGCCTGGATTTTTCGCAAGGGGGGAGTGATTGCAAGGAGAAAAGCGCAAGGAATACTGTATGTATTCCGAGCATTTTCGACGCGGCAAGCGCTCTCTCCTTGTAGAAAAAGACAGGTGCCAAGACTTTAGGGACACACCCTATTATAGCATAAGACCGCCCAAGACTCCAGACACCCGCTAAGAACCTGGCGCAGGGTAAGGCCGAAGGCCGTGCAGGGCATGACAGCGGCGGCACGCCGTTATTGTAGCACAAAAATCCTGATTTTCCAACCTTTCCCGGATATTCTCGGATTTTTAACATCCTGTTTCTTGACAGCATACGGGAAAACGGTATAATGTACAAGGAATATCTTCGCTATCTTTTCAGAAAGGCGGTGGCGGCTTGCAGCGTCTGCTCCTTATCTTTTCCTGCATCATCCTGGTGATACTCTTCGCCCTCCAGGGCTTCCAGCCCCAGTACCAGCTCCCCACCGCCCAGCAGAACGAAGAGGAGGTCCAGGAGGTGGAGGGCAACGGCCCGGAGGAGGCTCTGGCGGAGATTTACTTTGACGTGAAGATCCTGGGTGTCCAGGAGGCCACCAGCCAGAAGCTGGTGGACGAGTTCGGCCTTGACCCCATCCACTGGCTGTCAGTCCACGGGCGGTACACCAACGGGCGGTTCGGCATCGCCGACGTCATCTTCATCCGCCCCCGCCCCGGCCACGAGGACGACGTCCGGGAGTGCCTGGAGACCATCAAAGCCTCCCGCATCAACCTCTTCCGCAACTTCGATGTTTTTGATTCCTACTCCCTGGCGGTGAACGGGTCGATCTATCAGCGGGGGGATTATTATATATTGTTGATGATCGACGACGAGGACCGGGTGCGGGATATTATTCGGAGTTATATCGCGCGGTGACGGGGAACGAGGGCAAAAAATATCGGCAAAGGAAAAAGAACAGGATAAAGGCCCGGGGTACTATTGGCGACCCCGGGCCTTTTCATACCATCCCGCGGAACTCGAAAGCAAGTACCACCGAAGCAAAAGAATTCCCCCATCCCCCTTGACTTTAACCATTAAAAGTGATAAAGTGTATCGCATACCCCCTATCCCCTTTCAAAAAAACACCCCTTTGAACAAAACATCATAAAAATCTGGAGGAACGGAAGATGGTCATCACGGAATTTCTGGAGCGCAACGCCAGGCTCTACGGGCCGGAAACGGCGTTGGTGGAGGTCAACCCCTCGGAGGAGCGTGACCGGGCGGTCACATGGCGGGAGGCCAGCCTTATTGAAAACGCCCTCCCTGACGCCCCCTACCGCAGGGCCATCTCCTGGAAGGACTTCGACCGGCAGGCCAACCGGTTCGCCAACCTGCTCCTCAGTCGGGGCACCCCCCGGGGGACCAAGGTGGGCATCCTGCTGATGAACTGCCTGGAGTGGCTCCCCTTCTACTTCGGCATCCTCAAGGCCGGGTGCGTCGCCGTGCCGCTGAACTTCCGCTACTCCTCCGAGGAGATACAGTATTGCCTGGAGTTGGCGGACGTGGAGATACTGCTCTTCGGCCCCGAGTTTGTGGAGCGGATGGACGCCATCGCCGGGCAGCTGCCCCGGGTCCATACCATGTTCTTTGTGGGGCGGGATAAGCCGGCTTACACCGAGGACGGCATGGGGATGCTGGGCTTCTGCTCCTCCGGGCCGCCGCCGGTGGCCCTCTCCGAGGGCGACCACGCCGCCATCTATTTTTCCTCCGGCACCACCGGCTTCCCCAAGGCCATCCTCCACGACCACCGGGCGCTGGTCAGCTCCTGCCAGACCGAGCAGGCCCACCACGGCCAGACCCGGGAGGACGTCTTTCTCTGCATCCCGCCCCTCTACCACACCGGCGCCAAGATGCACTGGTTCGGCAGTCTCCTTTCCGGCAGCCGGGCGGTGCTGCTGCGGGGGGTCACCCCGGAGTGGATCCTCCGGGCGGTCACCGAGGAGAAGTGCACCATCGTCTGGCTGCTGGTGCCCTGGGCCCAGGACCTGCTGGACGCCGTCGAGTCCGGCCGGGTGAAGCTGGACCACTACCTCCTGGACCAGTGGCGGCTGATGCACATCGGGGCCCAGCCGGTGCCCCCCAGCCTCATCAAACGCTGGAAGAGCATCTTCCCCCACCACCAGTACGACACCAACTACGGTCTCAGCGAATCCATCGGCCCCGGCTGCGTCCACCTGGGGGTGGAGAACATCCACAAGGTAGGGGCCATCGGCATCCCCGGCTACCTGTGGGAGGCCAAGATCATCGACGAGGAAGGCCGCCCGGTGGCCCAGGGCCAGATCGGGGAACTGGCGGTAAAGGGCCCCGGGGTGATGCTCTGCTACTACAAAAATCCCCAGGCCACCGCCGAGATCCTCAAGGACGGCTGGCTCTGCACCGGGGACATGGCCCGGCAGGACGAGGACGGCTTCATCTTCCTGGTGGACCGGAAGAAGGACGTGGTCATCTCCGGCGGCGAAAACCTCTACCCGGTGCAGATCGAGGACTTTTTGCGCCGCCATGACAAGATCAGCGACGTGGCGGTGATCGGCCTCCCCGACCCCCGTCTGGGGGAGATCGCCGCCGCCATCATCCAGGTAAAGGAGGGGATGACCCTCACCCGGGAGGAGGTCGAAGCCTTCTGCCAGGAACTGCCCCGGTACAAGCGCCCCCGGCGTGTCATCTTTGACCAGGTCCCCCGCAACCCCACCGGCAAGATCGAAAAGCCGGTGCTGCGGGAGCGATACTGCCACGGACGCCTTGTGGAATCCCAAACCACCAACTAAGCGTTCCGGCATTTACCGGGCGCCAACGAAAAGGAGCGAACGGTCATGGCAGATATGATGGTCAAAATGGTCCTTCTGGTGATATTCTTCGGCATGATGGTGGGCATCGGCCTTTACTGCCGCAGCCACGCCACCGATGTCAACGGCTTCGTCCTGGGGGGGCGGAGCGTGGGCCCCTGGCTCACCGCCTTCGCCTACGGCACCAGTTATTTTTCGGCGGTGGTGTTTGTGGGCTACGCCGGGCAGTTCGGCTGGAAGTACGGCATCGCCGCCACCTGGGCGGGGCTGGGCAACGCCTTTTTGGGCTCCCTCCTGGCCTGGGTGGTGCTGGGCCGCCGCACCCGGGTGATGACCCAGCACCTGGACAGCGCCACCATGCCGGAGTTCTTCGGCAAGCGGTTCGGCAGCAAGGCGCTGAAGCTTTGCGCCTCCGCCATCATCTTTATCTTTCTCATCCCCTACACCGCCTCCCTTTATAACGGCCTGTCCCGGCTGTTCGGCATGGCCTTTGACATCGATTACTCGGTCTGTGTCGCCGTCATGGCGGTGCTCACCGCCATCTACGTCATCGCCGGGGGATACATGGCCACCGCCATCAACGACTTCATCCAGGGCATCATCATGCTGGCCGGCATCGTGGCGGTGATCCTGGCGGTGCTCCAGAGCCAGGGCGGCTTCCTCCTGGCCCTGGAGAAGCTGGCCCGGGTCCAGGGGGACAGCGCCGTTCCCGGGGTCTACGCCTCCTTCTTCGGCCCCGACCCGGTGAACCTGCTGGGGGTGGTCATCCTCACCAGCCTGGGCACCTGGGGCCTGCCCCAGATGGTCCAGAAGTTCTACGCCATCAAAAGCGAGGCCGCCATCAGCAAGGGGACGGTGATCTCCACCGTCTTTGCCCTGGTGGTGGCGGGGGGCTGCTACTTCCTGGGGGGCTTCGGGCGGCTGTTCTCCGACCGTGTCGACATCGCGGCGGAGGGCTATGATTCGGTCATCCCCGCCATGCTCTCCGGCCTGCCGGCCCTTCTCATCGCCATCGTGGTGATCCTGGTGCTCTCCGCCTCCATGTCCACCCTCTCCTCCCTGGTGCTCACCTCCAGTTCCACCCTGACGCTGGACTTCATCAAGGGCAACATCATCAAGGAGATGGACGAGAAGCGCCAGGTGGCCTGGATGCGGGGCCTGGTGGTGGTGTTCATCCTCATCTCGGTGGTGCTGGCCATCGTCCAGTACCGCTCCAACGTCACCTTCATCGCCCAGCTGATGGGGGTCTCCTGGGGGGCGCTGGCCGGGGCGTTCCTGGCCCCCTTCCTCTACGGCCTCTACTGGAAGGGCGCCACCCGGGCGGCCTGCTGGGCCAGCTTCCTTTTCTCCACCCTGGTGATGCTGGCCAACATCTTCTGGCGCCAGCGTTTCCCGGCGCTGCTCCAGTCCCCCATCAACGCCGGCGCCTTCTGCATGATAGCGGGGCTGGTCATCGTTCCGGCGGTGAGCCTTTTCACCAAGGCCCCGGACAAGGCACGGCTGGAGGAGATCTTCTCCTGCTACGAAAAGACAGTGGTGGTCACCGTCACCGATTCCATTGGGGACGACAGGTGACCGGACGGCAAAAGGCCGCGCTCCTCTCCCGGAGCGCGGCCTTCCCTACCCCATGGCCTTCTCGATGATCTGCTGGGCCGTCTTGCCCCAGGGGCGGTTGTACCGGGGGATGCGCACCAGGCAGGCGGGGTCACGGGTCAGGCGGAAGGGCTTCCCCTGGGCGTCCAGGGTGGCCCGGAAGCCCAGTTCCTCCAGCACCGGGTAGCTGTCCTCGCTGACGGTGCCGAAGGGGTAGGTGAAGGCGGTGGGGGCGTAGCCGGTCATCTCCACAAAGCGAAGCTGCCCCTTTTCGATGTCCTCCCGGATGACGTGCTGGTAGTCGTCGGTGGATTCCCCTTTCTTTTTGCCGATGCCCTTGCGGCCGTTTTTGCTGCTCTTGTGCAGGCTGTAGCTGTGGTTCTGGAACTCGATCAGGCCGGAATCCATCATCTCCTGTATCTGGGGCCAGGTGAGGTGGGAGTAGTTCTCCCGGTTTTCATCCAGTTCCGAATACTTGTCGGTCTCGGACACGATAATGGAGATCACCGCCTTCATCTGGAACTCCTGGAGGAGGGGGAAGGCGTTGAGGTAGTTGTTGTAGTAGCCGTCGTCGAAGGTGATCATCACCGGCTTTTCCGGCAGCGGCGTCCCCTGCTCCACGTAGTTCAGCAGGTCCTGGACCACCACGGTGTGGTAGCCGTTCTTCTGGAGCCACTCCAGGTCCCCCCGCAGCGCCCCGGGGGTGATGACGTAATCCCCCGCCTTGCTCTCCCTGCTGTTGATGCTGTGGTACATCAGCACCGGCAGGTCGATGGGACGCTGGGCGGCGTCCACGGCGGAAACCACCGCCCGGGCCTCCGGGTCCCCCCTGTTCTCCACATACCAGGTCCCCCACACCACCCCGGCGGTGATGGCAAAGACCAACGCCAAACGTAAAAACACCGGGACACGTCGTAACATATCCGGTCAGCCCCCTTTATTCCAATGGTATCAGCTGGTATTTGCGCCGGTACTCACCCTTCTCCTCCCCCGGCACCACCGTGCAGCGGCGGCCCTCCAGGAGGTTCACCAGGTGGTAGACATCCACCCATATCTCCCCGTTGCCCTCCTTCTGGCTCTCATCGAAGATGAGTTGGAGACCGAAGTGGAGGTGGGGGGCGCTCATGCCGTTGGTGTCCGGGGTGGCGCTGTAGCCGGTCATCCCCACGTAGCCGATGACCTGCCCCGCCTCCACCCGGGCACCCTCGGTGACCCCCTGGGCGAAGGGGTGGCCCTTGCGCAGGTGGGCGTAGTACCAGTACCGCTTGCCGTCCAGGGAACGGATGCCCACTCGCCAGCCTCCGTACTGGTTCCAGCCGGCGGCCTCCACGATGCCCCCCTCCACCGCCACCACCGGGGTGCCCACCGGGGCCATCAGGTCGTTGCCCAGGTGCTTCCTTTTGTAGCCGTAGGACCGCCCCGCCCCGAAGTCGTCGTAGTGGCTGTAGCCGTACCCCCGGGCGATGGGGCAGAAGCCGATAAGGCCGTACCCGGCGGTCTGGATCAGCTTTTCCGGGTCGTTGGGGTCCGGCTCCTCCAGAAGGTAGTCCCCCACCAGCCCCTCCAGCACCGCCCCGTAGGCTTCCATATAATAGTCATAGTATTGGTCCGGGCCCTTGCCCAGCATCTCGGCGGGGCGTTTGCCCTCCGCCAGGGCGGCGGCGGTGTCCCGGAGGTGGGCTTCCTTATAATGAGAGAAGTCCCCGCCATACCGGGCCCCCAGACAGGCCAGCAGCTCCACCCAGTCCACCGGCAGCTTCCCTTCCTCCGGCTCCCGGTGGCTTTTGACGTCCCGCTCCAGGGCGGCGGAAAGGGCGGAGGTAGTGGGGCCAAAGTCCACCCAGCGGATGAACTTCTTCTCCGGGGCGGCCACCCCCCGGACCACCGCCGCCCCGGCCACTACCGCCAGGGCCAGCCCCAGGGCCGCCCCCCAGAACCGCTTCCTACCGATACAGCAAAACAGCATCCCGGCCGCCCCCTCTCTGAAAAAAGGGTATGCCGGGACGCTGTTTTTCATGCCAGGGGGTCAGGCGGGTACCGGGCCCAGGCCCAGGGCTCCCGCCAGCAAAATGGAGACAAACAGGAGTATCAGCAGCAACAGCAGGCCCGCCGAGATAAGGATGCTCCTCCGCCAGGGCCGCCCGTTGACCAGCTGCCAGACCCCCATCCCCAGCAGGGCCAGGGCCCCGCTGAGACAGAACAGGGGGAAAGCCACCCCCGCTCCCCAAATGAACAGAGCCCCGCCCTGCCACTCCAGATTGTCCAACAGCAGGATGACCAGGTCGGCCACAGCTACCCCTCCCAACAGGGCCAGGACGTTCCTCCGCTCCCGCTGTCGCTGGTCTTTGGCAACATCCAGGGTATCCAGTACCACCCCCGCCGCTTCCTCTTGGCCCAGGTGGGCCGCTTCGATCCGTTCTGATTTCATCAGCTCCAGGACGCTGACCTCCAGGGCGGCAGCCAAGGGCTCCAGGGTGGCGATGTCGGGAAAACCCACCCCTCGTTCCCACCGGCTCACCGCCTTGTCGGTGACGTGTAGTTTTTCCGCCAGTTCCGCCTGGGTCATCCCCTTCTCTCTGCGGCAGGCGGCCACGAATCCACCAAAGGTTCTTGCGTCCATCCGTCTCACTCCTTTCGCCATCAGTATCCCACAGAAGTACGGCCTCAAGGCCGCCCGCCGGGCTCCCCAGTTCAGCAAGCGTTGATTTATCCGCAACATCCCTTCAACCCCCTGGAGCCAAGCGGTTTCAGGGGATTTTTCATGTGATAAACTTTGGCAAAGCACGGCCAAATGAAACAAAAAAAGTTGAGGTGCATTTGAGGTGCATACCCCTTAAAATCAATTTTAGAGGTTCATTTCAAGGTTCATTTTGACCCATTTTCTAACAGAATCCGCAGGAAGTCCATGTTATACTCCGGCCATAAGGAGAGCGGCTTGATTAGGATTTTTGCTGTCCATTGGGCTTTGGCGGACCTGGATGGATGTGGGGGCTGTAATGTACAAAAAAGCAGGGAGGTGCAAAGTCCTCCCTGCTCACAATGGAATACGCTTCCCGTTCTCCTTCGCCCGGACACCTTTCAGGTGTTCGGGCTTTCTTTTTAGGACTATCAAATTTCTGTGCCATCCGGGAACTTGAACCTGACCCTTGCCGTTGCTCCAAGGACCTCCCCGATTTTCTCCCATTCCTCCACCGTAAACTTCCCTGTATTTAAACGCTTATTAAGTAACTGTGGAGACCAGCCAAGGCGCCGGGCCAACTCGGAGTTTGACACCCCACAATACCCTGTTACCATCTCAACGATTTGCCGTGCTGTCACAGTCGACCACCTCCTATAAACCATAGTATAAAATATATGGTTTCAAAAGTCAAATAAAAGTTTTTAATTTTTACCGAAAGAGTTGAAACAAAGGGTTGACATTGTAAACTAAATAGTTTATAATAATACTCGTAAGGCAGGGGGAATTAACCCCTTATGGAAGGAGGGAGGACATGGACGAGATGACCAGCGCCGAACTCAATCAGTACCTGGAGAATATCGCAAAGCTGATTGAGGCGAACGTAAAGGACGCCAAGGCTGCTGAAGAAGCAGCGAAGATCGTGCGGGACAGCAAGGTCAAGGCGTAAAGAAAGGGTAGCGGCCCACCCAGCAAGGAACACCGCCACCCAACACCAAAAGGCGAGCCGGGAGCCTTACCCCGGCCGCCTCCATGATAACAGAGTAAGGCGAAAAAATCAAGAACATGGGGACGATTAAATGGAAAATAGAATGATTAACTTCGACTCCTCCGATTTGGAGGGAATGCGGAAACTTATGGATGAATATGGATGCAGCGAAGTTCCTTTCGCTGGCACGAACGAAGAAATGGAAGATATTTTGATTTCCATCTGCAAGGAGCGAATCGATGTGGTAACCTACCAAAATAATGGCTGGATCCGAAAGAACATCTACTGGAGGGATGGAACCTGCGAAGAACTGTATGAAGGGAAATGGAACAAGCAAAATTGAATAACCCGCCTGACGATGGCCCGATGGGTACGGGCCGAAACCACCCGGCAGCCAGCCGGGGAGGTCGTGGGAACCCGTCGGCACAGAGGGGAGTCAATCGCCGCCTCTTTTGCATAGGCACCTTGGAAGCAGAACAGGAAACGGCCACAGCGCCCCTTGGCACTGGCCACAGCGGACCTCTACAGTGGTGGAGGGGTAAACCTCTACTCGCACGGAGAACACGCTGCAGGGGGCCGCAAACGGCGAACGGGACCTTTCGGTCCTGCCTTGGATAATGGCCTCCTCAGTTAGCCATAGCCCAGACAATGGCGTGGCCATTATCTTCGAAAGTATCTTCCGAGATGCTTCTCAGTTCTATCTGGCCTTCGCAGGTGTGGTTGGCGGTGGTAAAGCGGTAAGTGGCCCCGTAGTAGCTGCGTCCGTTGGGGTCGTAGAAGTATCCCGCCACCAGGATGCGGTCGCCGAGGGTGAGGATAGCGCCGCCGTCGTTCATCAAGCGGGTCTCAAGGTCCTCCGGGGTGGTGATCCTCTGAAGCCGGTAGGTGTTGGCCTTTGCTGCAATCTCACTGCTCATTTTCATGGTATTGCCCTCCGTCTTGTTTTTGGTACACACATATTCGCTCTAAATCGAGGGAATAGCAAGTGTATTTTGGGGTGTGATATACACAAATATCAGCGGTCTAAATTGTGTGTTTTATTTACAGAAAAGGCTTGCTATTATTCCGCTTTAGAGTGATTAATATAGTGCCGAAAGGAAAAATACACTTGAAAACGGAGGAACGTATTATGAAAAACAATACCCATTTCCAGACCATGAAGCAAATCATCACCAAGTTCGAGAATGCGCGGGCGCAGCGCAAGGCTGAGAAGGATGCTATCTTGAAGATCGAGGATTGGGCCGCATTAAATGCCTGGCATGAGCGTGAGAAGAGTATAGAATATCCCCTTAGCCATGGGCAAGACAAAGCCTTCTGCGCCTGGTTTGAAAGCGTCCGAGATAGAAGCAGCACCTTTGAGGTCCGGGATCTTCCCTGGGATAAAGATACCCACGACTTTGTGGAGACCCTTCGGACCGCTGGGATTGCAGAGTTCGCAATCACTGACCAGAGTACCGCGCTGATGCGACTTCTCCACCTGCTGGCCGCTGAGGGCTGTACGATGCAGGGCCTTTGCAAAGTGACTCGCAACGAGGGTGTTACCGAGTACGATGGCATACTTTTCCGCACCTGACCTAAGACCACCAAAATCCCAAATGTTTGGGATTTTGCCACAAATAAAAAGCCCCTTTCGCAGGACAGAACCTGCAAGAGGGGCTTTTTGTTGGTGCTGACAGCTTCCTACTTAAATTTTCGTACAGAAATCCAAGGATACCCAGCCTGCTCCGGACTTCAGTCTTCCCCAGCCAGATGCGCCAGATCCATCAGAAATCTCGGTGATGGTGTAAACCCCGGACTTGTCTACTACTCCAACCACAGCATAGTTGGTGCCGGGGCCCTTACGGATGTTGGGTTTCCCCGTGATGCGGACCCGGTAGGGTGTCTTGGAAGCAGGTGCAGTTGGAAAAGTCGGTCCAGGTCCTTCCACCTGTCTCGCATACCCCTTTACCAGCATCTTAAAGGCCTTCCAGTTTTTGAGGGCAACAGAATGGCTGTTGCTGCCAAAGATGTAGACAGGGCACCACTTCTTGTTCAGGACAAGAGTGGTGCATTGTTCGTCCACATCAGCCTTTTTCTTTCCAGCGGCTTTTGCCACCCAGTAGGTATGGGTGTAAAGATGGTCCATACCTTGGCCGTAAATATCCAACAGCCCAGCAGCCAGTCGGGCCGCATTGTCTTTGGCCTTGGCATCATGGGTGGGGCTTTCCCCCATGATGACCTCAATTGCCGTAGTGGTCATATTTCCACCGTCCCGGACCACACCGTCTCCGGCGTGCCAGCCGACTTCCGCCTTGCCGATAGGGTCATTGGGGAACATCCCGGTCCCGGCCCGGAGAAGCTGCCACGCCCCCGTGTCATCCGTGTAGAAGTGGACCCTGGTGGTTCCCATGTTTTCGTTGAATGTGGCGCGGACATACTGCTCCCCGTCATCGTGGACATTGGCAAGATCGGCGGTGTTGTGGATGGTAACTCCCTGCGACCTTCCAGTTCCACAGAGCAGGCCGCCGTTTTTGTACGGGTCTCCGGCGCGGTATCCAGCTTTCCCCGCCTTGGCCCCGTCCTTCCAGCGGGTTCCGTCCGGCAGCAACTTGACCCGAACCAGAACACCGTTTAAGGTGTAGGTATAATCAGGTGTCAGCAGAGCCATAACCATTCCCTCCCTCCACCAGACCTTTCACCGCTGCATTGTTCTGGAGCATACTCCGCATTTCCTCCAAAGCATCATCGACCATATCACTGAACTGGTCAAAGGAAACAACCCGGACCAGCCATGGGAACCGCATCACAAACAGGTCATAAACTTGCCGGAGTTTCAACTGGCCGGTTCCGCCGCCGAGTTCCTTCTCTGCACCAGTCACGGCCCACAAAAGCCATTCCCGGACCTTCGCCAGCTGTTCTTCTCTGGGCAGGCCCAAGTAACGGTAAATGACCACCGCCGACACCACCAAAACGGCGATGACTGCTAAGATGATGTACCAATAGTTAAAAATTAAATCCACTGATTATCCCTCCATTTCAATGTTGTCGGCTTGGATACCAACAGGATTCCCGGCAGCGTCCAGACCGTGTCGATTGCGGCTGATCTTCTCGGTTGCACTCTTGGCTGCATAGGTCATAAGGTACCCTATGCAGCCAGTAAAAATGGTGGTGGTGGTGCCCTCCGCCGTTTCCAGCCCTAAAAAGGCCAGAACATAGGAGGCCACTACCGCCACCGTAGCAATTATCACACACCAAGCGGCCAGCCGTTTAGAAAATTCCCATGGGGGGCGCTCGCGCTTTTTCATCATGTCTCACATCCTTTCCTACCCTTGCAAAAAATCATGTTTGTCCAACCTTCGCTTATATGTCTCCCGGATATTTTCGATTGCCAAGATCGCCCGGTTGTTCGGGTAGTCCGGGTGGTCCCGGCAATACTTTTCATAAGAATCAATTTCTGCCAGCACTTCAACAAACTCTTCCTTGGTGTGTTTTAGGTCACGAAGAAGTTCATTGTTGAAGTGCAGAATCCGTGTTCGATTCCCATCCGCCGCCCGGCGATCATCGGTGGTGATGTGTTTGTTCAGTCGCTTCTCCACCTCCCCCAGCTTTGCCAATACTTCCCCATTGATGGCCCGCCCGATGGCCTTTGCCACCCAAGACCAGGGATTGATCTTAACAGGGACGATTTGCACCAGGGTCACAAATCCCAGCAGCAGGCCGCCCCCGCTCACAATGATTTCCGCCAATTTCATAATGCTCCTCCTTGCTGATTTTGCATCTCTTGGATGTCAATAATGGCAGAGAATCGTTGCCCAATCTCCACCCGTTCTTCCTCCATACACATAGCTCCCAACTGCTCCAAGGCGACAGCCTGGGTATGAATAATATGGGACATCTCGGTACAGATGCCGCACAGCTCCTCAATAAGCCATAGGCTTCCCATAGTGTCACTCCAAACAAAAAGGAAGGGCGGTTTTCGCTCTTCCTTAAAATCTTAGCAAAAAAGAAGACGACGGTTTTACCCGTCATCTTCTTCGTCTCTTTTATCGCTGTCCCGCCGGAGAGAAAACCAGCCCTCTGTCCACTCGGTATCGCTATACTCCCCGAAGATGGCCTTACGCAACTGGTAGCTGTCACAGTGGGACATCAACCCCATGTAGGAGGTAACAGTCCGCTTGGCGCGTTCCAGGTCGATTTCGCCCTCTGCATAAAGCCGCTGAATCCTTTTCAGATTGCGCTTCATTCGCAAAGCGGTCGCTTTCTTTAACCGGATGTGATCTGGGTATATGCGGTATTGGCAGAAATCTATTCCATGGGATATGGGCTGGATAAATGATTTCTTCGGGTTCAGTTCCAGCTTCAGCTTTTCGGCCATGAATCCCTCAATCTGGCTGCGCCATTCCCGAAGCTGCGCCTTACTGTCCGAAATCATCACGATGTCGTCCATGTACCGGACATACTGGCGTATCTGCAGCTTGCGCTTTGCGAAGTGATCCACCTCATTTTGGTTGACATTCGCCAGCATCTGGTTTAGTAGACTACCAACGGCCAAGCCTTTATCTGCGACCATTTCATCGGGAGAAACCTCTTTGACGCCTTTCCCCGGTGGGAACCCAAATTTCTCTCCCTCGGCGTTGACGAACATATCCATAATCCACATGAGCCACGGATCGTAGTTGCACTTGCGCCCCACCAAGTCAAGGGAAACCTGGTGATCTATCCGATAGAAGAATTTGCTCGTATCCAGCTTCTGCAGGTAGAATCGCTTTGCAGGTCGCCCCTCCGGGCCGATGCCAGCTGTTTTCTCAATGCGCCCATCCCGCTGCATGAAATAAAAAAGGCGCTGGGCTGCCGCATCTGATCCCCGGCCCTTGATACAAGCGTAAGAATCCTCAATATAACTCTGAACAAATGCTGGATTAATCACCTGGTACACAGCCCACTGCACTACCCTATGAATAAACGCCTGCCACATGATCAGCCTGTCCACCGGATCATGGATCACCTTTTTACGGTATGGTCCTGGACGGTAGGTCATGTCTATTAGACTTTCTTGCAAATTGTGCAGGTTATCCTCCAAATTTGCGGAAAAGGCGAGAACCTCAGCTTGAAAGCGTTTGTTTCTCCGGGCATGAAGATATGCTTGGTATATATTCTGATAGTCAGTCACTTTTTCTTTGATGTGCTTAATGGATTTCATGCCTAACTCCGAAAAAGTTTCATGTGTCACGGCGTTCGCCCTGTAGGGTTACTGGCGGCTTCCATGAAGTTTTATTTTCGCCATTTCTGGCAGGGGACAGGTCCCTTTATCCCCTCTGCACTGAAACAAAACCCATAGGTTTTGAATATCCGGCTGCGAGGGTAAAGCGGCGCGGAAACCAACATTCCAGCCACTGTACTCGCGCGGGTTGTTCAGATTGAGCGCGAACACGCCAGCCCCGGAGGTGTTCCTCCAATTGCCGCCGCGCAAAGGAAGCACCGACCTGTTCCCAAAAAATTCATGTGTCACGGCGTTCGCCCAACCTATGGCCGGGTTACTAACGGCTTCCATGAGGGTTTTGTTTTTTGCCTAATTGGACGGCACGGAAACAAGCCCCTTTATCCCCTCTGCACTGACGCATAGTCCGTAGGCTTTGCATATCTGGCTGTGAGGGTAAAGCGGCGCGGAAACCAACACCTGCGTCGGAGAGCCCGCGCGAATCACCCAAGGAGAGCGCGAACACGCCAGCCCTGGACAGGTCAGCCCAACCAGAGCCGCCGCGCAAAGGAAGCGCCGACCTATTCCCAATTTCGGATAGTCCCTTTCGGCAAGGGGGCAGATCCCTTTATCCCCCATGCACTGAAACAAAGCCCATAGGCTTTGCATATCTGGCTGTGGGGGTGAAGCGGCGCGGAAACCAACATTCGCATTAGTGTGCCCGCGCGGGCAGTCGAAGGAGAGCGCGAACACGCCAGCCCTGGAAACATTCGTCCAATTGCCGCCGCGCAAAGGAAGCACTGATCTGTCCCCGTGATTTTACTTTCGCTGTTTCTTTTGGCACTTGTAGCAAAGGGCTCTGCCAAAATGCTCCATAGAGTATTTGTACGCTTTCTCCGGCATTTCGGCGTTACAGTCTGCACAGTACCTCTTTTTGGCATCCGGGTTTGGTGGTTCAGAATTTTCTCTTTGTGACCTGATCCATCCTCCCACCATCTTGCCGATCTCAACCATCATCCCAGACCATACCTCGTATTTTTTAGGTGGAAGGTATTTCAAATCATAAGCAATCCGCAGGTAAACCTTGAGTGCCGCAATCTCGACATCCAGTTCTTGAAGAGTGGTTCGCTTAGTGTACTTCTTATTGGCCGCAATTGTCAGCCGCATGATTTGGTCCATGCAGTGCTTCATATCCTGGGCCAAGCTGAATTTTTGAGATTTTGGAATCTGCTCCAAGGCAGGGTATGCGTAGAGGATCATGTCGTAGATTTTCTGCTGCACCAGCAAATCTTTTTTTACTTTAACCGTTTCCTGCTCGTCTGGTGCCTCTGTCAATTCTTGATCATCCGGCATTTTCGCCCTCCCTTCGCTTATTTTGTCAGAATATTTTACCACAAATTGCCGATAAAAACCAGTCCCCAATTTTCAAAATTTCGCGACCCCTTCGGGGGCAAAGCCCCCGAAGGGGAACCGCCGCTACCGCGGCGGAAACCAGATTTCAAAAATCAGAATGCAGATTTTCAAAAAGCGGCGCGGAAACCAACGTGCCCATTGCTGAACGCGCGCGGGTCGTGCA
>CAJUFR010000004.1:0-1284 GCA_910585525.1 uncultured Angelakisella sp. | reverse complement strand
CGCCCGCCCTGGCAGCGTAATCCCAGCTGCCGCCGCGCAAAGGAAGCCGTTCCTCAGCTCCATTATTTCCCCAGAAGTTATCCCCAGCATAGTCATCCGCCGTTGCACTGTCCTCCGGCAGAAGGGCCATAGCCTGCATATACTTCTTGGTGAAAGCCGACAGGCCAAGAGCAGTTGTGCTGGCAAAGAGAGCGTTCCGGCTGCTGTCACTCTGGCTGGTGATGGTCACCGCCCACTGCCAGTGACTGGACACAAAATCCAGCTTGACGCTTCCCGCCGTAGTCCCCTGACCGTTGGGACGGATGAAAAGGTCGTTATAACCAGCGGCGTTGGCGTTGACGGCCATCCACTGAGTGGATTCCGGACTGACATCACACTCCGGCGAAGAGGCGTTATTATAGGGGATAACCTGCAGTTCCCCTCTGACCAACCGCATCCCGGACACCCATTCCCACACATTACCGTTCAGGTCGTAGATGCCGGAAATATCCCCAGTATCACTCCATGTCGCCGGCCCAGTTCCAGTAGCCACACGGAGAGTTTTCCCGTTGCTATCCTTTGCGGTGGGGATAGCCACCGGTAGCGTTTCGCCGATGTCCTTCCCGTAGTTGTTGTTGCCCTTGGGCATCGTTCCGCGCTTCTTGGCCAGCAGCGCAAGGAGTGCCCATTCCGCCGCCGTAACGAGATGGTGACCGTCCCCTTTGAGTTTACAGGCGTCCACCGCCTCGTCTAAGGTAACATAGGCACGGGGATCTTCTCCGGGGAGGCTGTAGGCGCGGCCGCCATGGGTCACCGCCTGGAACTTCCCAATGCTGACCCGGTCACGCTGGATACCGTTGACCAGAAACGCAGGATGGACGCTGCCATCGCCCCCAGCAATAAGGGCACTAAACGACTGTGCGGCCCGCTCTACATACACTCCAGGGAGCCCCTTATCGTCAGTAATCAGTTTGTTGGTCGGACAAACCATAGAAAGCGCCAGACCTGTCAAATCGAAATTTGCCATGATGTATTTCCTCCCTGTTGTTTATTGTTTTGCCAGCGGCATCCCGTCCACACTCCAGAGTGTCAGGATGACTTCGTTCATGTTCAGCGGCTGAACCTCCCGTTTGATGTGGGTGCGCCCCTCCTCACCCATGGTCCCGCCGTCGGCGTCCTCCTCTTCGGTGACCTCGATTTCGGTCTCCTTGTAGGCGGTGGGCGGGATTTGCACCTGGGCCACATAGTACCGGCCTTTGCCCACGCCGATTACAAGGTTCCCGTCCTCATCGGCGCAGATGTCCA